>DOIX01000152.1 GCA_003511885.1 Cyanobacteria bacterium UBA11153 | reverse complement strand
ACAGTTGATAGTTAAAAATTGTCTGTTCCGTCGTCATGATTAATGTAGTCTTCAAGGGTTAGTAGCGGGATGGTTGAGATAGGGGTGGAGATCGTGGCATTTTCTCTAGCTGCGATTGACTGATTATTCTGATTTGATCTGTTTAACGTAACGTGACAAACTCTTCAGCAATAGAAGGATGAAGACCTACTGTGGCATCGAAATCAGATTTCTTAGCACCCATTTTCAGGGCGATCGCAATTCCTTGAATAATTTCGGCGGCATTTTCGCCAACTATATGCGCGCCGAGGACTTTATCTGTCTTTGCCTCAACTACTAATTTGACCATAACTCGTGCGTCACGACCGCTCATACCATGATAAGTAGGTTTAAATTTAGCGCGATAAACTTTAATGGCCTCCTCGCCAAATTTTTCGTTAGCCTCAGATTCCCTTAAACCTACAGTGGCGACTTCTGGGGTAGAAAATACAGCGGTAGGAATATTGTCGTAAGACATAGTTCTGGATTTACCGCCAAATTCCGTATCAGCAAAAGCCCGTCCTTCATTAATCGCGACTGGGGTAAGATTCATACGATCGGTACAATCACCGACAGCGAAAATATTGGGTTGGCTGGTTTGGCTGTATCGATTAACTGCGATCGCGCCATTTTTAATCTCCACGCCTGCATTTTCCAAGCCCAAGTTTTTGATATTTGGCTTCCGCCCCACAGCAGTTAACACAGCATCGACAGGAATAGTTTCCTGATGGGTATCTCCTAAAATCACATTTAAACCATCAGGTGTTTTTTCAATTACCGGAGGATCGTTTACTTTGATAATCCGGATTCCATTCTGGATCGTGCTTTCTTGTACCATAGTCCGAATATCATCATCAAATCCACGCAAAATTAAATCCCGACGAATCAATTGCGTCACTTGAGATCCCAAACCATTCATAATGCAAGCAAATTCCACCCCAATATAGCCACCGCCCATAATCGCAATATGTTTGGGTTGTGATTGGAGAAGGAACATATCATCAGAAGTAATCGTATATTCAATACCCGGAATATCAGGCTTGACAGGATATCCACCCACAGCAATTAAAATTTTATCAGTCGTAACTTGGCGATTATCGATTTCAATAGTATGAAGATCGATAATTTTGGCATAACTGGAAAAAAGTTCCACCCCAGATGTTTCCAACATCTGCCGATATACCCCATTGAGGCGGGCAAGTTCGTTATTGATACCAGTTATCATGGTTTGCCAATTAAAACTACTTTCCACACCACTCCAACCATAACCTTTGGCATCATGAAAAAGAGCCGGGAAATGAGAAGCATAAACCATTAACTTTTTCGGAATACAGCCGCGATTAACACAAGTACCGCCCAATCTATTACCTTCTGCGATCGCAACTTTTGCTCCGAATCCTGCAGCGCGTCTAGCTGCCGCAATTCCGCCGGATCCTGCACCGATAACAAATAAATCGTAGTTATAGCTCATAAAAGTCACAAGTCACATACTAATTACTTACGGTTTCTAACCCTCTTCCCCATCTCCACTCTCCTTTTTTTTTCGCCTGCCCCCTAGTCCCTAGCCCCTAGTCCCTAGCCCCTTATTTTTTAGAGCCAGGATTACCTGAATCTGTTTCCTTGGGTGGATAATCGGGAGTAGGTTCTCGTTGTAGTTGTTGACGACCATTACGAACCACCCTGAGCATATCATTAAGTTGTTGTTCCAAATTAAGCAGAACAGCCTCCGCATAATCATCAGCATCATTTTGAATATCATCACATTCAGCCAATGCTTGTTCGCGCATTTGGAGCAATTCTTGCTGTGCTTGTCGGCGAAGTCTATCAATTTCAGCTAAAGTTTCCTGATGGATTCCTTCACATTCTTGCTGGACTTCTTGACGAATTCGCGCCGCTTCCATTTCCGCACGTTGCACTATACCCATTTCATCTAAAATCTGTGCAGCACGTCGCTCTGCTGCATCCATAATTTGCTGGGCATAATCTTCAGCTTGTACCAGAATCTCTTCTCTTTCGCGGATAATCTTTTCCGCTTTAGCAAAAGCATCAGGTAAATTTTCCCGCACCAAATCCAATTGAGCGAGAAATACATCCTCATCAACCATCGTGCGCTTAGTCAAAGGGATGTGGAAACTATCGAAGATGATTTCCTCAAGGCGGTTAAGCTCCCGTTGGATATCTAACTCTCCTCCGCCGATGGTAGATGAGTCGTCGGGGAGGTTGGTTTCTTCGCGTTGGGGAGGATCGATTCGGGATGAGTCTGGGCGTAACATTTGGTAATATCTACAACAACCTCCTGCGGGACAAGATGATCGACACAGCCGCCAAACTTAGCAATCTCCTTAACTACGCTACTACTTAAGAAACTATACTCGTTCGAGGTAGCAAGAAAAACAGTTTCAATCTCATCCCAGAGGGTTTCATTAGTGTGAGCCATCTGGAGTTCTTTTTCAAAATCTGAAACAGCCCGCAGTCCTCGCAATAGCACTCTAGCATTCTTTAGTTTGGCATAGTCTACCGTCAGACCGATAAAGCTGTCCACTTCAACGTTTGGTATGTTTTGGGTACAGCGCCGAATTTGGTCAACTCTTTCCTCTACGGTAAATAGGGGGGATTTATCCGGATTCCGCAATACCGCAACAATAACGCGATCGAATACTCTTGCGCCACGTTGGATGATGTCGAGGTGTCCCAAGGTGATGGGATCGAAGCTACCGGGGTAGATGGCAATCACGGGGGTGATGTGTGAAAAGTTATGGAGAAATTATAGTCGGGAATGGGGAATGGGGAATGGGGAGTGGGGAGTGGGGAGTGGGGAAATTTTTACTGTAGGGTGTGTTAGCGAAGCGTAACGCACCCTACATATATAGCAACCGCCAGAGCGATTAAGACAGCAATAACGTCATATTATTTTGAGCAATTGGCGAATTGGTTTGATGATGTGAAATTTGCAGGGATTATGGTGAGATTTTTTGTTTCCGTTGGTATGCTTCCAATGCCTTGGGTGAGTTAGGAAAAAATTCAGAAATATTAGTCAATGCCCTACTTTTACGCTTAAATGATAAGAATCCTTATGTCCGTGCCAGTGCTGCCAATGCTTTGGGCAATTTGGGAAAAAATTCATAAACAGTAATCAATGCCCTAATTTTACGCTTAGATGATGAGAATCATTATGTCCGTGGCAATGCTGCCTTTGCCTTGGGTGTGTTGGGAAGAAAATCAGAAACAGTAATCAATGCCCTCGTTTTACGCTTGGATGATGAGAATTCTGATGTCCTTGCCAATGCTGCTAATGCCTTGAGGAAGTTGGGAAAAAATTCAGAAACAGTAGTCAATGCCCTCGTTTTACGCTTAGATGATGAGAATCCTAATGTCCGTCGCAATGCTGCTAATGCCTTGGGTGAGTTGAGAGAAAAATCAGAAACAGTAATCAATGCCCTCGTTTTACGCTTAGATGATGAGAATTCTGATGTCCATGGCAATGCTGCTAATGCCTTGGGTATGTTGGGAAAAAATTCAGAAACAGTAATCAATGCCCTACTTTTACGCTTAGATGATGAG
>DOIX01000058.1:571-6420 GCA_003511885.1 Cyanobacteria bacterium UBA11153 | reverse complement strand
GAAAACTCTTCAAACCCCACACCCCACACCCCACACCCTCCCCGAACGAAAAGACTTTTTCAGCAAACCCTATATAGAATGCTCCTATACTCGCAGGGTCTATCATCTAGTATGAGCGATCTTGCCCTTTATGACCAGATTGATGCCTCTGTTACACTTCCCAGCTACCCGTAAAACGAATAACCATCACTAAAATACTGTCCCGTTGCTTTCAATTTGGATGGGGGGAATCCCTCCTTGTCTCAATTTAGCAGCAATGCGTCTTCCCGCTGTCCAGGTGCCTCCTTGCAATATTTTCACTAGGGGTAATTCTGTAGGTGTCAGTTTCAGTTTTTGTCGGATAATTTCGGCTATTTTATCTAAAAAAATGACTGTCAGCGCCCTCCATTCTACGATAATTTCCGATCCGGGTAGGTGATGTTGCTGTAATGTAGTTATATCTTTTAGTTCTAGGAGTCCTAAGTCTATAAATAATCCTCCGTTGCGATATTCTGGTAATCCAGTTAATTCGTCTAAGTCGGTAATTTCTATGCCAAATTCTTGTAATGGCTCTAACAGGGAATAAGTTAACCATTGGGAAAGTTTGTGAAATGGCACATATTCTTGATATGGTGTATCTCCTTTGAGTGCGGGATGAATCCAGACATCTCCTAAATTAACATTTGCGATCGCGCCCAGCGTCGGCGATGCGATCGCAATTCGACCAGGCCAAATGTCTCCCAATCCTTCTAATATCGATGTTAGTACTGTTGGAGCTGAGAGTGGGGATTGGGGGGAATTTGTGTAAATTTTTGACTGGATCTGGTTTATGGGGACTGAGGATTGATTGCTTTGGCCTGGTTTGCGATCGTTCTCTATTGGTAAATTCAATAAATAATTGGCTAAGTTACCGGGACGTGGATTTATTTTACCGAAGATTTGGGGGAAGGTTTCTAAGGCCGTACCTAAACGCTGAAGTAATTCTAATCTTCCTGGTAAACCAATCAGGGGATTAGTGCCACTTGCCTGAAATCCTGCTGCTAATTTATCGATAGTTAAGTTTTCCAGTCCTTGGGCATCTGCTTGTAGGGGATAATCGGGATTGCTGGAAAATATTCCTTGACAAAACATCCGGAAACTGGCAACCGCTAATCCTTCGGAACGAGAGAATATTAATCCTGTCTCTGTTTCTCTATATTCCCAATCTCCACCTGCACCTGCATCCAAAAGTACGCTAATAATTACTAGATCGAATTTTATTTGGAGTTTTTCTAGTGGTGTAAATGCTATTAGTTTTTGCTCTAATTCTGCTAAACGCGGGATATTCTTTGCCTCAAAATGTCGCCATCGACTGTGAAAAGGGATATTAAAATCGGGATATTCTTGGTTAATTACATCAATGACATAATCGGCTACTCTGTCTAATTTGCTTAAGTTACAGCGAAAATGATAGGATTTATTCAAAAGGGTTAAGTTGTAAATGCGATCGCATCTTTCTCGAATCGCTGTTGTTGTTCTTAAGTAATCAATAGTTTGTTCGTTATTTTTCATGTTTTTTGGGTTATTAGTTATTGCTTGTTAATTATTAGTTATTATTTGTTGGCTATTAGTGATTGTTTGTTAGTTATTAGTTGTTATTTGTTGGTTTGGTTATTAATGTACGCTTAGTTCTTGATTAATGGACTTGATTCCTGATTTATTCATATTTGGTTGGGTTAGGTTTGGCAATGGATTGAAGAATAATTTTTGATGATTTATTTATAGCAATCGCTACATAGCTAGTGCAGGTTGGCAGAAATAACCCACCACTTGCAAGCAGGGAGAAGGGAGAAGGGGAGAGAAAACTACTGTTAAGCCTTTGTCAGTGGTGGGAAACTGTTGCCGGGATGCACTAGATACATCAATAACATCATGAAGGCAATAAACAATGGTCAATAGACAATTGACAGTTAAGCCGTTACGCATTGAAACTGGATATTGTCAAAAATGGTAAATCTCTCAAAATCCTTTTCTCTTCCCCATTCTCCGTTAAGATTTCCCCATCTTCACGATCGAATTTAGACAAAAAACCAGCTTATCAAGTACGGTGGCATCGATAATCTCAAAAACCCTCCACACCAGGAGCGTCAGTAGTGTCATCTCCTACAGATAGAAGCTACTCTTTTCTTTGCGCTCTTTGCTAAAAAAAAACTGTGGCATCCCCATGAAAACCCCCGTAATTCTCAATCCTCTCAACCAAAAACCAATCCCAAATAACCAACAACCAACAACCAACCGCTAATCATTTAAGCTACGGCCTTTAATTTTAGCCAGAGTAACCAAATTTGGCACAGCTTTTTCAGTATAATAGCCAGCAGCTTGCTTGGCAGCAATTTCTACCATTGCGTCAGCAGGAATTAACTCATCAGGGATAGGGATGCGATGAATAATTTTAATCCCAGAATTAACGATCGCGTTATACTTCATATCGCTCATCGAGACAAAACGATCGATGCGAGTAATACCCAACCAATGTAAAACATCAGGCATTAACTCCTGAAAGCGCATATCCGGGACACCTGCCACACATTCAGTGCGATTAAAATAAGCATCAGCCCTATCGCCTCCGGCTTGGCGCTTGCGAGCATTGTACACTAAAAACTTAGTCACCTCACCCAAAGCACGACCTTCTTTGCGCAAATAAACAAAAACACCAGCACCACCAGCTTGGGCAGTTTCCGTACAAACTTCCAAACCATGAGCCAAATAAGGACGACAAGTACAGATATCCGAGCCAAAAACATCCGAACCATTACATTCATCATGAACCCTGACAGCCAGTTCTCGATGAGGATCGGTAATTGCAGCTACATCACCAACAATATAAATAGTAATACCACCAATGGGCGGTAAAAATACCTGTAAATCCCGACGACTAACTAATTCAGGAAACATCCCACCCGTCTGGTGAAACAAAGCACGACGCAATTCAGTTTCTGTGACATCAAGTCGTTTAGCAATTCCCGGTAAATACCAAACAGGCTCAATTGCCACCTTCGTCACAACCAAACTCCCCCCATCCTTGAGGATGATACCATCAACAGCCAAACGACCCTTGGCGATCGCGTCTTGAATTTCCGGTAAATTAATATGAGCCTTAGTAATAGCGATAGTAGGACGAATATCATACCCTTCCTTATAGAGGTCAGGATATACCTCATGAACTATCGCCCCAAAAGGATCCAAAGAAACGATACAATCCGGATTACCCCAACTAGGATAAGGACCAATCGGGACAACCGGAAAAGTATCAGTTAAATCCGCGCGATGATTGGGATGGAGCGCCCCACTAGCAACAGCCAAAGCGCGATAAACTGAATAAGAACCCGAATGAGTCCCAATAACATTACGATGTCCAGGAGTAGTTAAAGTCCCAACAATCGCACCTCGTTTCCGGGGATTAATTTCTCCCCAATGAATCCGAGGCGAGATTGACACCTGACGCACCGGACGAGAATTAACAACAAAATGCTTAAGCTTGGATGCGTTTCTTAATTGTTGCATGGAAGCTCCTATAGAATGCACCTGAAAGTTACTAAAAAAGTAGGGAAATTGAAGTAAGCTCCAATAATAGCAACACCAACCCAGATTTGGCAGTATAGAGATCGTGAATTTTTCTTCACATAGGGGTGAGGGGTGGGAGGTTGAGGAGGTAGGCGGAGAGCACAGTCACCCATTCAAACATCAAAAGTCAAAAACAAAACCATTACCCAAATTACTTCTAGCTTTAAAATAATTTTACCCCAACTTCCCAACAGAAAGATGAGCGTCAAACCTTTGCGCCCTCCTTTGCGTAAAAAAAAAGACCCCAACCAAAACCCAACCCAAGCTAACATAAAAAAAACTAACATCTCTCCCCTCAAACTATGGTACAAGCCCCAGCCCCCATCACCACCACCAATGACCTCGCTACATTCGCCATCGACTTAATTCGCCAAGCTGGATGCGAATATGGAGATGTCCGTTTTTGCACCTACCGCCAGCAAAATCTCTTCGCCCGCGATCGCTCCCTCAGTCAATTAGCGGATAATGTTAGTGCTGGCTTTGGCGTGCGAGTACTTTTAGATGGTGCGTGGGGATTTGCCTCCAGTCCCCATAAAACGGCTGCGGAAGTAGAAAGAATAGTTAAGTTAGCCGTTGAAATTGCTAAGGGCAGTCGCCTTTCCCAAAAAAACCGGGTACGATTAGTCCCAGTCGCAGCCTATCGGGATACCTATATTACCCCGATTGCGATCGATCCTTTTGCGATCGCAATTACTGAGAAAGCCGATTTATTACTGGAAATTAACGATAAGTTAATGAGTTATGGAGAAAGAGGGATTAAAAAAGCTCAATCGTATCTCCGCTTTACCAAAGAAGATAAAACCTTTGCTTCTACAGAAGGCTCTCTCATTCACCAAACAATTTATCGCACTTATCCCGGATTTGGTTGTACTGCGGTGGCTAATGGCGATGCTCAAAGTCGTAATTACGAACGTCCGCCTTTAAATAAAGGATACGAGCATGTTAATCGGGAAGATTTGTTAGCTCAAGTAGATAGAGTAGCAGAGGAAGCGATTGCCAAAGTTCATGCGCCCAAAGGTCCTTCAGGAATTCGCTCTACCATAATTCTCAAACCCACTAATGTCTGGTTAACAATTCACGAATCCGTAGGACATCCCACGGAATTAGATCGAGTCTATGGTTATGAGGCTAATTTTGCCGGGACTAGCTTTGCCACTACGGAAAAATTAGGTAAGCTCCAATATGCTGCACCTTGGGTTAATTTTAAAGCAGATCGGACTCAAGATGGCGGACGGAGTACCCTGGCTTACGATGATGAGGGCGTACCCGCTCAAGATTGGTATGTGGTTAAGGATGGAATTTTAGTAGATTATCTTACAGATCGCGAAACAGCTTATCGATTAGGTCGCGGTAGTAGTAATGGTAGCGCTTATGCCGATAGTTGGTCGAGCGTACCGATGGTGAGAATTCCTAATTTGGGATTGGAAGCCGGAGCAGAGGGTGGAAGTCATACTGCTACTTTGGATGAGATGATTGCTGATACTGAAGATGGTATTTTAATTGATGGGATTGGTAGTTTTTCTATCGATCAACAGCGCCGGAATTTTCAATTTGGTGGCGATGCTTTCTGGAAGGTAGAAAAAGGCAAGGTGGTGGGGATGTTAAAGGATGTAACTTACCATTCTATGACTACTGATTTTTGGAATAGTGTTGATGCTATTGGTACTAGTCGTGAATCTATCCAGTGTGGAACTAATATGTGTGGTAAAGGGGAACCCATGCAAATTGCCCAAATGACTCATCGTTGCGTACCTGTAAGAGTACGAAATATTCAAATTGGTGGTGCAGTTTAATGATAAGTTAAGAATTACTATAATGGAGTAATTTTCCCGATTCATGGCTAAGTATTGAGGATAAAGGATGAAACAAGATTGTTTTTTCAATCCCTAACTTTCAACCTTTAACCTTCAATTAATAATATCGATCATTCCCTAATTCGATTGATTGAGATTGGTTTCCCCAGGTACGATATTTTGTCCGGCTGGTGTATCTGGACTATAAACTATGGGGATTAACCCTAATCCCAATAGTATGACGGCAATTAGAAACATCTGAGTCAATCGAGGGGAAGGAGTGGGGGGGGTTTTCCCTGTCTGGTATCGTTGTTGGGCATTCATACCTGAAAGTCCTAATTTATGAGAATAGATAATCTTTTCTTTATATTACTCAATATTTTGAGAATCTGCTTTACAAAGCTTAAAATTTGTAACAAAACTTTACAAATATTCTGATTTGCCGCCCCAATGATAAGCTGCGGCGCATCTAAA
>DOIX01000058.1:0-299 GCA_003511885.1 Cyanobacteria bacterium UBA11153 | reverse complement strand
TTAAATGCGTAGCAGCTTATGAAGCAAAAAAGCCGTGGCAGGCAATATTCCACGGCATTGAACATGAGGAATCTTAACGTAACTTAAATTCTAGAGTGAGAAGATGAGGAAATCCTGTCCGTAACATTTTTGGTAACGACTTTAGCGGGAGTGGGGCAGGAGATTGGGGGGAATACTAAGCTGCGGCGCATCTAAATTAGATAGTAAATTTATCGAAAGGGGTGTGGGGCGTGGGTTTTTTGGTGTGGGGATACACAAATTAAATGCGTAGCAGCTTAGTATAGCAACCGCCACATCGG
>DOIX01000257.1:2124-2513 GCA_003511885.1 Cyanobacteria bacterium UBA11153 | reverse complement strand
CCCATGATTTTTTCCTCCAAAATTAATTGAGTAATAATTGAATGCTGGTGTCAGATAAATTACCTGTCTAGTAATTTATGAGATTGTCTCTTAGTGAAAAGGGTGAAGCATTTGGATATACAATACAAGACTCAAAGCGATTTGACTTAATAATTGTCTCTTAGTGAAAAGGGTGAAGCATTTGGATATACAATACAAGACTCAAAGCGGTTTGACTTAATAATTGTCTCTTAGTGAAAAGGGTGAAGCATTTGGATATAGATACTTAGGTTAATTAGCAAAGTTAGTCGCCCAAATGCTTCACCCCTACAAACTAGGCTAATCAAAATGATCTGTAGGGGCGAAGCATTGGCGTAAATAACCTTTAGTTTAACCAGCCATATAACAGC
>DOIX01000257.1:0-1899 GCA_003511885.1 Cyanobacteria bacterium UBA11153 | reverse complement strand
TTTAACCAGCCATATAACAGCGCTAATGCTTCAGAAATATTAATTATCTGGCTGATTTAATCATCTTCCTGATAACGCCGCACCTTATCCGCCACTCTCGGTAAACATTGAGAATAGAGACTACATCCCTGACAACGTTTACTATAAACAGGAGTTGGCATTTTACCAGTTTGAAAAAGCTCAGTAATAAATGAAATCGTCGCAATTGCATCCTTTCTCAACTCATCAGAAATCTCCACTAATTGCCGCTGATGAGAATTAGCATAATAAACAAAACCTTGAGTAATTTTTCTACCCGTCATCTCCTCCAAACACAAAGCTTGGGCACAAACTTGTAACTCATCATTATCCCATTCTCCCTTACTTCCCCGCTTATATTCCACAGGGTAAATTTCTCCAGATTCTGACTCAATTAAATCAGATTTACCGATAAGCTTATACTCTTCCGACTTCAACCAAATTGCTCGAACTTGCCAGGTATCTTCGCGGTATAATTCAGATAGGGTATGAACGCGATCGTGTAAACTAGTCCCTTCAATTGTATACTGGTTATCGGTAAATTCTCCCGCACAAAACATCCGCCAACAGCGATGGGCGCAGTAGGCATATTGGTTGAGAGAAGCGATGGGTATGTAATCAATTTCATTCATAATATTTTGAGCAGTGGATGGGGTATTGATTGTTCTTGTGGGCTTGGTAGCTAATTTTGTAGCGGATGGGGGTATTAGTTTTATTATGGTTTTGTTAGATTAAAGATTGGATATCTGTAGGGGTGAAGCAATTGGGCGACTAACTTTGCTAATAAACCCAGATATTTATATCCAATTGCTTCACCCTACCCAAAATATACAAACCGTAATTATCTTGAATCCCGTCAAATTAATTAACCACAATTCACCCTTCTAACCATTCCCATCCCCATCGGTGTTTTCCGCCCCAACCCACAATAAATAGCAAAATCCGCCAAAGCATTAATTTGCTTAATCCTCACCGCCTCCACATCCCCAAAAATCCGATAACTAATATCTCCCACACAGCCGATAAACTTACTGCGAGAATCAACAGCAATCTCGGTGTGGATATTGAAGAAATTCGGAAAAACTGACTCTATGGAAAAATCCGATAACTCAATCCCGCTGTATTTATGCCACCGAGTCAGGAGACTGTTAAATACAGAGTCTTTTGTGGGTAGGGCTGTATCGAATTTTCCTTGGCGGAATGCAGTAGGAGTAGCGAAAGAGAAGGAAATATTGCGATCGCAATCTGAAGCTTTGTCGTATAATTCCTGATAACTACAAGCATTAGCCCAAGGTTGAGTGGATTGAGGCGTACCGAGAATGCTGGTAATATATAAGTCAGCAGAACCTAAATGCCAAGGATGTTTAGGATTAAGATTGAGCCAAAGTTTTGTCAGTTTGCTAAATAGAGTGTCATCTAATAAAGAGATGCGCCACCAACAAGAAGTATTAGCAAGAATGGGTTGGGAATGGGAGTATTGCAAAGTATTATCGCGAGGCTGATATTTTTTGGTATTAATTTGTAGGGGGCTGAGGGTGAAAGCTTTTTCAGTTTTTTCATCGTGAAGGTATGTTCCTAATTCAATATCGACGTGACTGACTAAGTTTAAAAATAGGGCGTGGAGGTGTCTACCTGTGAGGAATTGAGGGTAGATGGGGGAGGCGGGAGTGAGGTTGAGAATGAGGCTATGGGGCATAGTTTTTTTAACGCAGAGGTACGCAGAGGTTAGCACAGAGGTACGCAGAGGTTTTTTTTGAGCAAAACTTCTATTTGTAGGGTGCGTTATGCGTAAGCTAACGCACCATGAGTAAGGAAAGAAATTAAATTTTACTCCTCATAAACCTCGAAAACGATACTGCATTTGGGCGGGAATTTCTAAGT
>DOIX01000057.1:1723-10439 GCA_003511885.1 Cyanobacteria bacterium UBA11153 | reverse complement strand
GCACTTGTTACAACTCATTTAGGATTGCTATATCAACTGTCAACTATCAACTGTCAACTGTCAACTGTCAACTATCAACTATCAACTGCTAAAGACTTTCTCCCTAATCCCCATTCCCCGTTAACGCAATACCCGCAAAAGCTCTTTAATTTTATCAGCCTGCTTATCCTTAAATTGTTCGGGAAAAGTTAACTCAATTGCCACCTTTTCTGGACTAGCACTGCTACTACTTGGATTTGCCAATAATTCTATCGATGAAATTTGGGCTAAGAGACGTTCCCGTGAAGGACTATTTTCATTTTGACTCAATAGTAAACCAACAATTGGTTCTTCTTGTTGGATTCTTTTTAAATTTTTGGGTTCCAGTAATTTGGCATTAGAAGTTGTAATATTTTCTAACTCTAATCTGATAGTCGTCGCTCCTAAATCTGTAGCTTTGCCTAGGTAAAATTCACCTTGCCAGTAAATTTGAGCTGAAGCCCGAATCCTTTTCCGCAATCTTTTCAGATTCGATTTAGATACGTTAAAGTCCTTAAATACGCGGAACATTGCTGTAGCTAAAAACCAGAAAGATTCCATCGGGCGATCCACATTCTGGCGCTTTTGGGAATACCACTCTTTTACATCAGAATAGATAACCAAAGTTAAATTATCTTTCTGAGTTTGGTTAAGCTCGCTAAATCGAACCGATAGGAAAGATTGATTATTATTTCTCGATACTAACCTGATTACCTCAGCATCCAAAATTACCTTCGCCCCAAAATCACCTTCTAACATAATTTCTACTTCTTCTGGTAAAGTGGGTTGACCTTCTAACAGGATACCAGTACCAGTTTCCGAGATATCCTGAGCAATTCCATGCCATTCCTGAGTCTCTTCCGTATTGTAATCATAGCTGTAAACAGTAGCTCCCAGTTTGCGATATAAACGGTGTGAAGTTCTCTCTTGAGGCTGTTCAAAGGCTACTAATAAAGCGGCTACGAGGAGAATTAGATTAAACACGCACCACATGGCATTAACTGATACTGCTTCCCAATCCTCTGGACGTAAAATTAACCAAAATGGCACGGAAATTAACGCAATAACAATTAATCCTGTTACTCCTAATAAACCTTGGACAGAGCGCCAATCAAAGTTTTCCCAACTAAATTCGCGCTTAATTAACGTCATATCTTTATCGGTGACGTTAAACTCACCCAGACTAGGATTAATCACAGCCATCATGGTGACATATCCCGCCTGAAATGCCATCACAAATTCCAGAATCTCATTCCAGAAAGAAAACCGCACCTCCTTATAAGTAATATAGTTAGAATTTAGTGAAAGGAGCAGGTGAGGTAGAGCATAAGCCATAGTTTCTAAACCCAAACCCCGAATTGGGTTAATACTAAATAATAGAAACAAAGTTGGCGCAATCGCATACATGAGACGGGGATAGCCAAAGAAGAAGTGGGAAGTGGCACTGAAATAACAAATTCGTTGGGGAATAGTCAGATTTAATTTAGGGTTAAATACCGGATTTTCAATCCGCAGAATCTGCGCCATTCCCCGCGCCCAGCGGACTTGCTGCCCGACATAAGAGGAAAATGTCTCAGGTGCTAAACCTGCAATCATAATTTTATCGTAATAAATTGATTTGTATCCCAGAGAATGCAATCGGAAAGCTGTGTGGCAATCTTCTGTAACTGTTTCTGTCGCAATTCCACCAATTTGGAGCGCGTAATTTTTGCGAATCACTGCGGCGGAGCCGCAGAAAAATGCGGCATTCCAGAAATCATTGCCTTTTTGTAATACCTTATAAAATAGTTCGTTTCCGGCGGGAACTCTTCCTGCTGTCCGCAAATTTCTCTCAAAGGGATCGGGATTAAAAAACCAGTGGGGTGTTTGGACAAATGCTACTTTTTCATCTAGGAAAAAGCCGACTGTATGTTGGAGAAATTGACGGCTGGGAATATGATCGCAATCTAGGATCATTACTAAATCGCCATGGGTGCGGCGAAATGCTGTGTTAATATTTCCTGCCTTTGCATGATCGTTACTATCTCGTGTTAGGAGGGATGCGCCAACGTCGGCACACATTTGCCGCAATTGTTCTCTCCGCAGTCTAAATTTTTCGCGGCGAGGATCGTCTTCTTTATATTTTTCTGGACGACCATCATCTAAAACATATACCTTTTTTTTGGAAGCTGGGTAATCAATTGCTACTGCCCCCACTGCTGTTTTGCGGACAATATCGACATCTTCGTTATAGGTGGGAATATAGATGTCTACTTTAAATAGTTTATCTTCGGGAATGGTTGATATATCTATGGGTTCGCGATCTTGAATTTTTAGGGTTTGAAAGTAAGCTAATACTAAGGTTAAAATTGCATAAAGTTCTGCGGATAATAATAATAAACAAAAAGTCCCATTGATGAAGTTATCAAAATTTAGGGTATAGCTGAGACGATAGTATAAATAGCGAGCTGTGGTTACTATGCTAAACCAAATTAAAAATAAGTGATAATACTCGCTAACTTGTTTGTCATTTTTGACCTTTGTTTCTGCCCGTACTACGACTTGTCCGATGGCGATGGTGAAGACGGCAACAAGAGCCTGCTGCCAAATTTTTAGGGGTGTAATTACCAATGGTACGGATATGACAATCAGGATTAAAATCATCCATTTTAAATGACTCCATCCTAATTTTCCTAATATTTTGTCGAAAAATGATGGCAGTAAATCTACCAGCCAGTCGGTGGCGAAGGGGCGGCGAGGACGAAATTTGAATGGTTGAAAAGACATATTCAGGGGCTAGGGACTAGGGACTAGGGGCTAGGGACTAGGGACTAGGGGGGAGGAGAAATTTATGGTTTTGACGAATAGACATCTTGCCAAGGTGTTTTTATGATACTGTTTGCGTCAATTCCGATCCACTTTTCCCCGTTCCCCCTTTTCCCGATTTTCGCAAGATATCTAATGACTTTTTTGATCGCTAAGGTGCTTGAGGTAAAGCTGAGAAATACCATAGAGTAGGAGTGCGATCGCAAAAATGCCTCCTGGTAGGAAAATCCAGTTATCCTGGAGGATCCGTGCTATTTTACCGAGAAGGCTGGTATTCTCAATCCGGCGAGTGGTGGGGGCGCGGTTTAAAAACTCAAGGTTGTAGGCATCGCTGTCGTAGCTAGCAACATCTTGCTGGTTGCTGCTCACTAAGACTGTATCTTTCTGGAGTTGGAAAAACCAGGAATCTTTGCTAATAATTTCTCTGACTCTTTCCAAACCTGTTTCGGTTTGAGCGGAGAGGGCTAAAATAACTCTTTCGGGATTATCTGGAGAGATAATTTCTTTGATTGTCCCGCCATCATCTGGTAATGTTTGGATGTTTGCTTGTTTGGATTGGCGGGTAAAGGCATTTCCTAAACTAAAACCTCCTGCTTCTAGTGTTAAGGCTTCGGGAAGGGGAAATTGTTCCCGCGTGCCAATGGCGACGAGATGGTTAGTTTTGCGGATTTCTGGGGGTAAGTTGGAGGTGGTGTAAGCTGTGAGTTGTACGGAATCTGCTTTGGAAAGTCGTCCCAATCTTTCGCTGAATGCCAACATGGTTAAAATATCAGTTTCGGTGGGTACGTCGGGTACGATAATTGTGGTGTTTGATAAGTCTTGGGGTGCGGCAAAAGGATAACCTGATTGGAGGAGTTTTAAGTCTGGCAGTTGTACGGATTGTTGCCGATTGAGTTTGAAATTGGTATCGGGATCGATGGTTCCTGTTAGTTGTTGATCTGTGATTTTACCACATTCTCCTGGCTCTCTGGGGTTTAATCGGAATGCTACTTCTAGTTTGGAAGTGGGTGTGAGACGATTCATTAAGTTGGCGGGCAAGTCTACGTTGAGGGTTTTGTTGGTTGCGCCATCTTCTTTTGTTAGTCTTGCCCCACCGATAAATACTCCATCTAATAATACTTCAACGGCTGAAGTTCGGGGATTAATTTGCGGACCATAACTGTAACGCAAGTTCATCGAACTTCCCCTGGTAAATTCGTCATCTGGTAGGGGACGAAAATCAATCTGAATCGGTGGTGCGCCTGCACCTCTTACGGTGATTTCTTTTAAAGATTCTCCATTTTCTTGGGTTTTAATGTCGCTAAGTTTAAAGGAATCTTTGGTGGGTAAAAATCCTTGCCATTCCCGGAGTGGTGGTGTGGATATTTCTTGAATATCGTTAACTAAAATAGCTTGGCCTGTACCCAGTTTTTTGGTATCTGGTTGGACTAAAAATTGTGCGGCTTTGGCTACACCTTCAGAGCCGTTTCCCGTGACTACTAATACTGGCACGCCTCCATCTAGAGTTGTGGTTAATATTAATACGCCTACGTCTTCGGGTAATGGTGTTTTATTGCCATCGAGAATTTGATCTTTGACGATGGGGAAAGGTATGTCTAAATCTGCTAGTGCGGGTTGATTGGCAGGAGTCCCGATGATGACGGCGCGATCGCTATAATCCAAGTTTTCGATGTCTTTGACTATCCTAGTCTCGATCGGACGGAATTCGGCCTGTCTCCCTAATGCTGTCTGGAAGCGAGAAGCGGCGATTAACCAATCTTCGTTTACTTTTGGCAGCAAGTAGACAATTTTATTGGCATCTAAGCTTAATTTGTCGAAAAATGGATAGGGATAGCGGCTGAAATTTAGGGGGATTGGTTGGGCTTGATATTCAAATTGTAATTCTGAATCTGGCAAGACTTCTGTCCATAGAGTCGCATCTCCAGGATCGCTACATTTTTCCTCATTCTGTTGCTGGACTACTATGGTAATATCGTTGTAATTCTGAATTAATCTGGCGGGAATCTCAAATAAGGCTTGCCCAATTTGAGACTGTTTGCGATTGAGTGGTATCGAACCAATACTTGTGCCATTTACCTGGAGAGTGAGATTGGATTTATTTGCAATTAAGGCGGGTGAATGTTGGTAGCGAATTAGGGCTTTGGCAGCAGTTATTTTCCAGCCTTGGGGACGAGTAAAGCCTAATCTGGCTGTTGAATAAATGCCTCGCAACCGGAAACGATTCCCCACTACGGGAGAGCGATTAAATTGGAGGATATACTCGCTAGTGGGTAGGGGTGCGCTGGGAGTAGCTTCTTCTTTAATTGTGGGGGATTTTGCCGTGGGTTTAGGACGAGTTTCTTCAGGTGTTTCTGTCTCTGATGTGGATGATTCTCTGGGTTTTGGTTGTGATTCTGATTGTGGTTTTGGTTGCGATTGTGTCTTGGGTTTTTCTGGTGTTTGGGGACGTGGGGTTGATTTGGGTGGGCGACTTTGAGGTTGTTGGGGCGGCGGTTGCGGACCAATCCGTTTGGGGGGAGTACTGGGCTTTTTGTTTTTGGGGGGAGATGGGGGTAAAGGTTTATAGACTGGGGTTTGGGTTGGGGCACTTGGTAAGGTGTACTCCCGAATCAGTTGGTCTTCTTGCTCTTTGAGAGAGCTTTGCGCGGATACCAAATTGACACTGTTACCCAAGATGACAATTAATATACTGCAAACTAATAAGATCCAGAATCTCGGATTTTTCTGCCACCGATTGGTTCGATCCCGTTCCTGTGCGATCGCTGGTTTCTTGGGTTTGGCAGAGCCAAGCAAGCGTTTCATAGGCTATTGTAGATTTAATTTTAATTGTGGTGTTCAAATAAAAGGGCTGGCTATCGGCGCTAACTGTTCTCGGCTAAAGTCTCAATCCTGAAAAGTCATCAAAATTGGTAACTTCATACTTCTTTAACTTTATACTTCTTCCTTAACACTGGATAATTGATACTTCATACACCTCGATCCCTCATCCGTCATCATTATGGTTTTGGCGATGGCACTGCGTGCCCGCTGCGCGATCGCAGTAGCTGAGGATCGATGGCTTGAGTGGGTAGCAATCCTAACCAAGCCAGATTTTGCGTGTAGTAGGAAGATCGATCGTCCCAAATTCCCTGATTGTATCTGGGTAATAGTTTTTTTTGCAGGATTTCTTCGGCCATTTTCGGATTGATTATCCGCAGTGTCGGATAAAGCATAGCGTATTGGGAGGTGGCTTCGTAGTTAACAAGAGATTTACCCTGAAGATCGATTTGAGCTGGAATATTCCCAGATTCGCGCCATTGTTTCTGAAGGTGTTTGGTTGCTACTTTCAGATAGCTTAGTCCTGGGGAAGATTGAAACAATTCCACATCCCAAGCAACTCGCCACCATACTCGGTACGCATCAAAGCTATAAAGACTTTTCAGTTTACTATCTGATGGTAAGGATTGAAATTTCCCTGTTTGAGTATCTAGGGCAATCCAGTCACTCGGCAAGCCTACAGTAGAAACTTTCGACGATTGTTCCAGAATTTGGTAACTAGTTTCCACTAAACTCAACCAATTCCTTTCCGTATCCACTTGGGCAAAAAGGCGAAAGGCTAATGGCGCGAGATAGGAAGGATTGAGATATAGAGTGGACTGATTAGGAACAAAAGCTTCTTTCGGCCCTGGTAGGAGATAGCGCTTTCCCCCTGCAACTTCTATGGTGGAATATTCCCATAAATCCTGCAACTTCAGCTTGGCTAAAGCCAAGTATTCGGGGCGCTGCCAACGACGGGATCCCAAAATTAACGCAGTTATAGCATCAATATCCGCATCGCTGGCAAAATTCCGGTCAATTGCTCCCCAGTTTCCTTTTTCCTTTCCCCATAACCACGCCCAAAGGCTATCGATTGGTTTACCTTGAGGATCGAGTCGCTGGAGGTTATTTTCTGCCCATTTTAGGGTGAGAGCAAATGTGGTAGGGTCGTCAATCAGTACCGATCGCAGCATAGCATAAGCTTGACCTTCAGAAGTCGAGCGATCGCTAGCTTGATAGTCGATCGCTCGACCGTCTTCTTGGATAAATTGTTGTCTGTAGATGACCCAGCTTTGTTCGAGTATATCCTGATTAGTCGTTGATGGGGGTAATTTTGGCCTACTCTCAATCGGGGACTCCCTTACCGTCTCTGTTGGTGTCGGTAATCCTTCTGTCTCTGTTGGTGTTGGTGTCGGTGATGGAGACGAGCCTGTTTGTGCCGATTCTTTAAATGATATGGAAACGCAGCTTTCTAAATTGGTGGTGATGGTTAACATCGTCGCCCATAAGAGGACTCTCAACATAACTGTTTCCCGTTCCCTTGAAGGTCAATGGCAATACTACACCCAGTATGGCACACCTTGTTTTAGTACTTGTGGTTTCTTTTTAGATTATCTTAATTTAAAAAAGTTTGTTTAGGGGAGGTTAGCTTCAGGACGTAACACCAAAGTAATTTCAAATCCTTAAGATCGATCCAACTGTGGAGCAGCAATCGTGCGATCGCACCGGGTGTCATCGCCAAAACCGATTAATCGAGCCAAACCCTTACTGGGCAAAGAATTAACCATGATCGGTTAGCAATAGCGCGATCGCCAACCACGATGAATTGCTTTTGTTTGCTCGATCCCACTATCATAATAAAGAAGGTGAAAGATCTCTTCACCAACAGGAGATCGAAGTTACTCTCTCTAGAGATAAAATTGAATGGGATACGTCATTTCTGTAGTAAACATGAAAGGTGGTGTTGGCAAAACCACTACCACGGTTAACCTAGCAACCAGTTTCGCTAAAGATTATGGGATGCGAGTCTTAATCGTAGATCTAGATACTCAGATTAATGCTACCCTCAGCTTGATCCCCCCTCTTCAATTTGCGACTTTGAGGAAGGATAATCGTACTTTAAAACAATTAGTAGAGCAATTAATTTACCCAAACAGGGAATTTGGTGTCAAAGGAGCAAGCACCAATAATCCAGACATCAATCTTCCTCTACCTAACGGATTGCCCCAGCCTACCTCGATCGAAAATGTCATCCAGCACAAAATTTGTCAAGTTAATGGACTAGATTTACTTCCGGGAAATATCGAATTATATAATGATTTCCTCTTGGCAACAAATCTTTATATTCGGGCAAAAAGCGATCGCCAAGACTTTGAGAAAAGTTGGCATAATTTGGAAAATACTTTATGTAAAAATCTCCTCCAACCAGTCCTAGACAATTACGATTTAATTATATTAGACTTCCCACCAGGAGATAATATCCTCACCAGAAGTGGCCTGATTGCCAGTAACTTTTATCTAATCCCAGCAAAACCAGAACCCCTATCAGTGGTAGGGATGGGTATCTTGCAAGCCCACATCAAAAAACTGAAACAGTGCGATCGCACCAATATTACTTTACTGGGAATTGTCTTCTCCTCTCTCGGTCATGCCACAACTATGGCAACCAAAGTCAAAAACAGAGTTAGCGCTGAATTTGGTCAAGATAAAATTTTTCAGACAGAAATTCCCACTAATGTCGCTATTGCCAAAGCCGTTGATGAGTTTCAACCAGTAGTACTAAGCGAACCCAATTCTTCAGGCGCAAAAGCCTTCACCGATTTAAGTAAAGAAATCTGGCAACGACTGACAAATACCCCAGGGACGAGATTCCCCAAAAATTAACCCATCTGACCTGAGTTCGGAGTTCGGAGTTTGGAGTTCGGAGTTCGGAGTTCGGAGTTCGGAGTTCGCAGTTCGGAGTTCGCAGTTCGGTATTTGGAGTTCACCTGAGTTCGACGTAAGCTGAAAGCCTGATTCTGTCGTAGCCTGAAATCACCTGAGTTCGGAGTTCGGAGTTCGGAGTTCAGAGTATCCGCTTCGCGCTTCGCGATCGCCA
>DOIX01000057.1:0-1444 GCA_003511885.1 Cyanobacteria bacterium UBA11153 | reverse complement strand
AAATGCTGTAAAGCTCTTGTTTACTGGCTTTCAGCTTCGGCTCTTTCGTCGAACTCAGGTGAAATCGCGATTCTTCCGTTAAACAGCCCAAATAGTTTCTGATATCGAACTTAGGTTACTCTAGATTCGGGATTGGGCGAGGAGTCATCCTCAGTTATTTCAGTTTTTTGGGCGAAGTATGGTACGATACGATTGTATAAATTTAGCGCTTGCTATACTTACTCCAAGAGGATTTTATTCATGGGATGTGTCATCGCCACAGTTAACATGAAAGGAGGCGTTGGGAAAACGACTCTTACCGTAAACTTGGCTACTTGCTTGGCAAAAAACCATGGAAAGCGCGTTTTAGTGGTCGATTTAGATACCCAGATTAGCGCCACACTCAGCTTAATGGCACCTCAAGATTTCGCCAAAGCCAGAAAATCCAGACGGACTTTAAGCCATCTAATCGACAAAGCAATTAGACCTAATCTTGAAAGCAAAATTAATCTTCAAGATGTAATCAAACCCTACATTTGTACAATCAAAGGGCTGGATTTATTGCCAGGAGATATCGATTTATACGATGAATATTTAGTTTCGGAAATGCTACACGAACAAGCAGTTAAGGAAGGCAAAACCAACTTTATTGAAGTCTGGAATCGATTTGAAACGCGATTAGTTAGGGGAATTTTAGAACCTGTAATTAACAACTACGATTTCATTATTTTAGATTGCGCGCCGGGATACAATCTCCTTACTCGCAGCGGAATTGTCGCTAGCGATTTCTATTTGCTACCCGCACGTCCAGAGCCATTATCGGTTGTGGGTATTCAACTTTTAGAAAGAAGAATTGCCCGCCTTAAGGAAAGTCACAATTCAGATACGCCTCTCAATTTGCGATTATTGGGTATTGTCTTTATTTTATCAGGTGGTCTTTTGGGCAGGTATTATGGTCAAGTGATGAAGCGGGTAACTGAAGATTTCACTGCTGCTCAATTATTTAAAAATCGCATCCCTATGGATGTTAATGTCGCTAAGGCTGTGGATAGTTTTATGCCTGTGGTACTTAATTCTCCTAATTCATCCGGCGCGAAGGCTTTTTATCGCTTAACCGCTGAGTTTTTACAGAAGATTGTGGCTTATCAAAATATTCAGGAGCAACAAGCTAATAAGATGAATTTGGCTAGTCTTGATTAGTTATTGGTTACTGGTTGTTGCTTATTGGTTGTTGCTTATTGGTTCAAAATGTTAACATTTTTTCAGGAATAATCAGGAATAGTAGGGTTAAGGAAATCCAAAAACCGTTGCCCGTTCCCCATTCCCTGTTCCCTGTTCCAACCAAAAGACGTTTTCAGCAAGCCCTGCCAAAACATCATAGAAGCTCTTCGCCACCTTGCTTGACTCACGTAAGAAAGACTTAAAAGATCTGACGGGGTGACAAGGAAGCTGTCAATCCCTTACT
>DOIX01000054.1:4940-13232 GCA_003511885.1 Cyanobacteria bacterium UBA11153 | reverse complement strand
CTCACTTATAGCAACCGCCAGGGCGGTTAAGGCGTTCTCGATTCCTGAAACCATTGATTTTCCGACTTTCTTCCCTAGTCCCTAGTCCCTTGCCCCTTGCCCCTTGCTATATATAATCGATCGCCCCCTAACAGGAGTCTGGGGTCGGCGAGCTTGAGAATCTCACCCTACAGGACGATCGCTCTCGCTCAAACCCACGTATATTTTTGCCAAGATCCTCGCCACCTCTCACCGATGTCGATAATCAGCTCGGGGGGGGAGGTGGTGGGTTATTCCCTTGGGAGTGGGTCAAATTCAAGGGGTAGTTGCTGTACCATAAAAACTCTGCACATCTGTTCAAATCTAATGATTTTGAGGAGGTGTTGATGAAAAAGCAACACCTTCAAGGCATATTCTGCCAACCTGATTTCTCAGTAATGTTTGCCGCGACAATGATTTAAGAGCTTGTGGGTGAAGGCAGCACTACAGCTATAAATCCCTTCGCTGATTACTTAACTACCCTCGACAGCGCTACAAGCTGGCGGAAACTTGTAGGAGTCATGACTCAAAAATCATCGCTTTCGCCCAGTCTGCACGCTCCGACTCTAGTACAGATTTGCCTAGTTTTGACTAGTTCTGTATAGGTTTTTCGGAGCGGAGCATTATCAACCAGTTAAATGTTAAATTATACTAAATGTACTACGATGTTGCTACCGCTCGTCTCAACCACAAAGTTGTACATTATAACTGACCCTGAAGCTAAGTTAAATTTTAATTATAGCACTGGTCTAGAGAAAAGCAGGAGTAAAAAACACAGGAATTGACAGGGGCTAGGTTTGAGGGTGCATGATGTCAAATACCACACTTCCTGAACGGTATCGGTTCTTTTGTGCCATCAAGAGCAAAATGGGATCCATAATTGAGATGATGGGGTAGCGGACAGATCTTGAATGGTCAGAAATAGCAACCGATCGGGAGTGAAGATCGACCAAACAGGGGATATATGCTTGTCCAATGAATCAAAAAGTTCCCTTTAGCGATTGTTAAGGAGATGGGAGAGACAGGGTAACAGAGGAGATGGCAATCGCAATGGGAAGATAAGGGAAGAAGAAAATGTTACCATTAGCCTTAACTCAGGCGGCATTAAAAAAACGATCGGCAGGAGCAATCTTCTTTCCGCAAGCAATTTTTTAGGAGTACATTGAGCATCAAATGCAGGGAACGTTGAATGAAATTGACATCCGCAGCATCCTGCAACTGATCGAACTAGGTCAGCGAACAGGGGAACTTTTGGTTGAGGCATACGGATCCCACTCAAATAATACCAGTGGGGATGTCACAACCCAGGGGTTCTCCTTTGGGATTCCGGAGAGAGAAAGCAAAAAGCGCAAACCCGGCCCTTTTTGGTTTGTTTTCTTTTTTAACGGGCAAATTGCTTATGCTGCCAACAGTGATGCCAGTTTGTCACGTTTGCGGGATTACCTGCGCCGCTACAAAGTCGATAGAGCCCTCGATGAGTTGGTAGGAGTATCAATTGCTTCGACAAATGCACCAGAATATGGCTATCTCTGGGCTTTGTTGGAAAAACATATCATCACACCTGCCCAAGGCCGCAGCATTCTCCAAAGTATGGTTCATGAAACCCTCTTCGATCTTCTCAGTCTCCACAATGGATATTTTGTCTTCGAGATTAGTCCGGCATTAGCCCCCCAACTAACCAGTTTAGAGATTGCTCCACTAGCAACCAAAATTATGAAACAGGTTCAGGAGTGGAAAGAATTTCATCCTCATATCCAATCTCCCCATCAGTGTCCGATTGTGACAGATGCTCTTCAGCTACGGGAGACTTTACCAGAAAATGCCTTTAAAACTCTCAGCCGTTGGGCAGATGGGAAAACCTCTCTACGTCAAATGGCCCGGTATCTCAATCGGGATCTACTGACAGTAGCCAAGGCAATTTATCCCTATGTTCAGCAGGGCTGGATTCAATTGCTGATGGCAAGCGTACCAGAAATTGTCAATCAGCGACAGTCATGGGAGTTGTCATCCCCTACCCCAGCCCGTCGCGTCATCTGTATCGATGACGATGTAGCAATTGGTAAGACAGTAGAATATATTCTACAAGCAAAGGGGTATGAGGTAACGACTATCCAGAATCCTTTAAAAGCACTAAGTCAGGTATTCCAAATTAAACCAGACTTGATCGTTTGCGACCTAGTTATGCCCAAACTTGATGGATACGAGTTATGTGGAATGCTCAGACAGTCTACAATATTTCGTTTAACCCCAATTATTATGCTCACAGGGAGAGATGGCTTTATCGACCGAGTTAGAGCTAGGATGGTCGGTGCGACAGACTACCTGACCAAACCATTTGGCGCTAGCGAGCTGTTGATGCTATTAGAGAAATATATTGGCCCAGGAGATGTCCGCCAAGCAAACTCAGACAGTTCAGTCACAGAAACACTATCTCGTTCGAGAGAGGCAATGGATATCACTGAGTCAGCATCAGCTTGAAAGGCTTCATCAGAAGTAGTCGTTCGCTCGACAAACAATCACAAGGGCTAATCAACGGCTGATATATGCTACCAGGGTTCAAAACTAAACTAAAAATCAATTCCCAACAGCTCGATACCCAATGGCGATGACTTGCTCGAGTATGGAGGATCCTTCGATGGGGCAGCTAAATGCCGATATCCCATTGAGAGCGGGATTGCACCTCACGATCGATTCTGTGGTTCCCCACCGCCCCCAAGTGCTGAAATTTAATTCCCAACCCCGTTCAAGGAAGACCACAGACTGGCAAAATTGAGAGATACTTTAATCATTACGCTGGTTTATGTTTAATCATAAAATCCAAGGTTACATTCAGAGTTCACCCGATCGTCGGCAAATCAGGTAGGGAGTTATGAGTACAGTTCTGGTTGTAGAAGATAGCCTTGCACAACGGCAGATGATCTCAGACCTCCTCAAAGGCAGTGGGTTAACGGTTGCTGTCGCCAGTGATGGCGTTGAAGCTTTAGAACATATTCTAAAGTCTTGCCCTGATGTAGTGGTCTTGGATATAGTTATGCCTCGGATGAATGGCTACGAGGTTTGCCGCCGTCTCAAGGCCGATCCTAAAACCCAGAACGTTCCAGTGGTGATGTGTTCTTCCAAAGGAGAAGAATTCGATCGCTACTGGGGCATGAAGCAAGGGGCAGATGCTTATATCGCTAAACCTTTTCAGCCAACCGAGTTGATCGGTACAGTCAAACAACTACTTAGGGGTTAACCAAAAGTAGTCATTTGTTACCATGTATGAGTGTTTTTAGAGCGGATAGGTCTTGAAGATAATGGTTGGCAATCCGGACTTTTTCACAGGCAAGGGTGACGAGCAAGCCCCAGAATTTCAGGAACTAGAAAGTCCTGAAGGCGAACTACACCTGCGGTTTTTCGTTCCTTCTGGTAATGAATTTGCCCTCCCAGCGACAGGGATCAAGGAAGTACTCGAACCCTCACCAAGCCAAATCACAGCTATTCCCAATGCTTCCCCTTTACTTTTGGGTACGCTCAACATGCGAGGACGGGTGATCTGGGTATCAGATTTAGGTCAGTTTTTGGGAGATGCGATCGCGGTCAATACCGATCGCACCGAAATTCCTGTTATTGCCATCGAAGATCAAGATACAATGCTAGGTTTAGCCGTTGACCGGATTTTTGATATGGACTGGTTGGATATAGAGCAGTTACAGATGGCCAGTAATGTTCCTGATACGATGGCACCATTTTTGCGCGGGGAGTGGGTTTTAGACCAAGAAAAAGGGAAATTTTTACGACTCCTCGATCAAGTGGCAATTTTGCGATCGGCTCGGTGGGCAACATAAAATTAATTTAAGGAAGGTAATTTATGATTGGTTGTTAGTTATTGGTGGAAACCAATAACAAATAAGCAATAACTAATAACTAATAAGCAATAAGCAATAACTAATAACTAATAACAATGGCGGGAGCGGGAGGATCAAATGACATCAGGTACAGATTATGTACAGGAATATGGACAAGCGCAAAAAGCCTATATGCAGGGGAATTATCAACAAGCTGCCGATATTATCAATCGGCTAGTCGATCATTTCCCGGACGATCCAAGTGCGCTGCTACTAAGGGGTCATATCTACTGCTATGGTTTACAGCAGTACGATATGGCAAGAGAACAATATGAAAAGGTACTAAATCTGACTACAGAAGCAGATTTTATTGATTATGCTAATAAAGGAATAGAAGACAGCAGCCAATTTCACGATCGCTCCAACCATAACGGTTTCTCAGTGGAAAGCGAAGCTTTAGAAGTGGAAGAAGAGCAGGATTTTGAGGATACTGGGGACTTGAGTGAAATGGCGGGAGTCCGGACATTCTCTCACTGGGAAACCAACGATGAATCTGATGCCTTCGATCTGGGAAGCCTGGATTTTGAGGAGGGGAATCTTGATGATTTTACCCAAACCTCGGCGATGGCGTTTGCCGATCCATTTGCTAATTCAGAAGAGGATAGTGAGGGCTCTTATGGTGGAATAAATAACGATCTTCCTTTTGGATTTGATGGCGATTCAGTAGCTGAAAGTGAAAGATTTCCCATTGCCTTTGATGGCGATTATGAAGAAGATAGTCAGGTATTTAAAATTGCCTTTGATAGCAATTCTGGAGAAGATAGTCAGGGTTTTCAAACATGGCAGAGTGAAGATTCGGAATTCGATCTAGCTCATCACAATTTTGAGGATGAAGACTCAGATTTAAGTTCCCACTTAAATAAAATTTTTCAAGATCGAAATGAGGTAGAAGACCAGACAGCGGCAACTTTTGTTGTGCCTGATAGTGGATTCTTCGCTCATCCAGTGGATGAGTCAAGCCTGAGCGAATCCTTAGAATCTCCATCATCTTTTGATATTGATGCTATTGATACCTCAGATTTAGGTACAGATCGAATTGGCTTGGGAGAGGAGACAATGGGTGCTACTTACCATCAAGCTTATCCGGCGTTTGAGGATGAGACGCTCTTGATGGAATCATCTGAGATTGAGAGTGTTTTGAGATCCGATCCAGATGATTTTGACTACTCTGAATCTGGGAGTAATTTAACAAGTGATGCCTTTGATATCAGCGAATACGATCGCGAAGATCCCAGCTTTGAGCAGAATGGCTATAATTCTCACGATCCTAACTTTGACTTTGATGAATACGACCATGCCTTTGGTCACGATCCTTTCGATTTAGATGATATTGCAGAAGACGAATCGGGCAGTTTGTCGGGAATTGAAGACCATCAAAGTTCGACACAAGGTTTTCTGGAGGAGTTTGATGTTTTTGACGAGGATTTAGGCTCGATTCCTGATTTCTATCAAGGTGTAAGTGAAGACAATTCATCAGGAAATGGTGATGAAGCCGATTTCGATTTATTGAGCAATCGTGTATCAAAATCTGGTCGTGGTATGGGAACTGGCGAACCAGGAGATTCTCTATCTTTCGGTTTCTCAATTGGCGAAGCCTTTAGTGAAGGAGGAGATGATGGCTACCCTTACTCCTTGAGCGAAGATTCTCTCCATCTGGAAGGGAAAGCCCCTAGAGACAGAAAGGGTGATTCTGCCAGAAGCAGCGCTGGGAGTGGATATGGGAAAACTTCTGGGGATGACGAGATGTTTAGCATTAGCGGGAGTAGCGAACAAATCCCCATCTTTAACCAGCCTAAAGATAACGACTACGAAATAGTCCCCAGCATCGAACAGGGTTGGCTGGCTTTCTTTGAAAATGCTTCCCTCAAACGCAAGAATTTGATGACATCAGTGGCGACTGGGGTGGTAGCATCCGCGATGGTAGCAGTGGTGAGTTTCGTCTCCGCTAACCTGGCGGCAAAAGATAAACCGGGGGTAGTCATCCATCTCCGGAATACTAGCGGTTTGATGACACTGATTGCTGGGATTGCGAGTTTTGGTACTACCCTATTTTTGGGGAGAATTACAACCAAGCAAATTCAGCAAGCAACCCAAGATTTGCAAGTTCAATTTGATGCCGTTTCTCAGGGAAATTTGAATGTCAATGCGACGGTTTATTCTGAGGGTGAATTGGGTCAATTAGCAACTAGTTTTAATCAGATGGCGCGAGTGATTCTGACGACAACTAGCGAAGCCCAACGGAAGGCAGAAGAACAAGAACAGGCTAAAGAAGATTTACAACGTCAGGTGATTAGATTGCTTGATGATGTAGAAGGGGCAGCCAGGGGTGACCTCACCGTACAAGCTGAGGTAACTGCTGACGTTTTGGGCGCTGTAGCTGACTCCTTTAACTTGACGATTCAGAATCTACGGGAAATCGTCCAACAGGTGAAAGATGCAGCCCGGAAAGTGACTAAAGGTTCTAATGATAGCGAATCTTTTGCTCGTGCTTTGTCCTCCGATGCTTTGCGCCAAGCAGAAGAATTGGCAGTGACTCTTAACTCGGTGCAGGTGATGACTGACTCGATTCAGCGGGTGGCAGAAGCAGCCAGAGAAGCAGAGGATGTGGCTCATTCTGCCTCAGCAACTGCTCTTAAAGGTGGAGAAGCAGTAGAACGAACTGTAGCAGGGATTTTACAAATTCGCGAAACAGTAGCAGAAACAACCAGAAAAGTCAAGCGTTTAGCCGAATCATCTCAAGAAATTTCCAAAATTGTAGCAGTGATTTCTTCGATCGCATCACGTACCAATTTACTAGCTCTCAATGCCAGTATTGAAGCAGCCAGAGCCGGAGAAGCAGGAAGAGGTTTTGCGATCGTGGCTGATGAGGTGCGACAGCTCGCAGATAGGGCAGCCAAGGCACTCAAAGAAATCGAGCAAATCGTCTTGCAAATCCAAAGCGAAACTAGTTCCGTAATGACAGCCATGGAGGAAGGGACGCAACAGGTAATCGATGGTACGAAACGAGCCGAACAAGCAAAGCGATCGCTAGAAGATATCATTCAAGTGTCTAATCGCATTGATGCGCTAGTCCGTTCCATTAAGGCCGATACCGTCGAGCAAACTGACACCTCTCGTGCCGTAGCCCAAGTTATGCAATCGGTAGAATTAACCGCCCAAGAAACTTCCCAAGAAGCACAACGGGTATCGAGTGCTTTGCAAAATCTAGTCGGTGTGGCGCGAGACTTGCTCACTTCTGTGGAACGTTTCCGAGTGGAAGCTAATGATGGTAAATAGTTGTTAGTTGTTAGTTGTTAGTTTTTGGTTGTTAGTTATTGATTGAGCTTAATAGCAATCGACTGGGGGCACTCTTGCTATTGGATTGAGCAGAAAGCTGTCAAACCCTTGATTTTACAAACCCTAGCCCTAGTACCCTCCCTATACGATTAAGCTCTACAGTCGCCCAGCAGTAACAAGATTAATCCATCTTCAATAACAAAAAAATAAAAAACAAATGACAAACAACAACCAACCAACCAACAACAACCAACAACAACCAACAACAAATGACAAAAGCGACAAAAGCTAGTTCTAGCTTAGGATTGTGGTTAGAGCGCTTGCTAGCTGCAGTTTTCTTGGGAGGACAAGTAGTTCTACATCTGCTGAGTGGGAAAATTAATCACCGCAATACCCTTGAACAGATGGCAGTTGTTGGTCCAGCTTCCCTAACTATTGCTCTAATTACATCGGGTTTTATTGGGGCAGTATTTACGATTCAAGTAACGCGAGAGTTTATCAACTTTGGCGCGACAACAGCGATTGGCGGGGTATTGGCATTGGCATTGAGCCGAGAATTGGCACCTGTTTTAACAGCAGTTGTTTTAGCTGGAAGAGTCGGCTCGGCATTTGCTGCGGAAATTGGTACAATGCGGGTGACGGAGCAAATTGATGCTCTTTACATGCTCAAAACCGATCCCATTGATTATTTAGTTATTCCCCGTGTCATTGCTTGCTGTCTCATGCTACCGCTACTGACAATTCTCTGTATAATTTTGGGTATGGCTGGGGGAACTTTGGTGGCGGTGACTATGTACAATATTCCTCAATCTGTATTTCTCGATTCTGCTCGTGACTTCCTCAAAATCTGGGATTTATTTTCGGCTGGAATTAAGGCGGTTGTCTTTGGGGGATTGATTGCAATTATTGGTTGTAGTTGGGGGTTAACTACGACTGGAGGGGCTAAGGGCGTGGGGCAATCCACTACTACGGCGGTAGTTACGGCTTTGCTTGCTATTTTTATTACTAATTTTTTTCTATCTTGGATCATGTTTCAGGGTACGGGTAGTGCGGTAATTAGTTCGATATGATTGATTAGTAAGCTGTTGCGCATTTAAACCGGATATTTTCA
>DOIX01000054.1:999-4738 GCA_003511885.1 Cyanobacteria bacterium UBA11153 | reverse complement strand
ATTTAAACCGGATATTTTCAAGTTAGGGGAAAAGTCATCAAACCTTCTCAAGAAGCTCCCCTGCACCCCTGCTTCCCCTCATTCAAAACAGATAAATTAAATGCGTAACGGCTTAATACCTACTTAGCCCCTCATGATAAATCTGCTGTGTTTCCTAACTGACAACAGGTAATCCTGCTAGAGCCATTGCGACTTCCTCACTGCTGTATTCAGTATCAACCAGTTTTCCGGCTTGATAATCTATGTATGCCTGGAGATCGAAGTGCCCATGACCGCAAAGGTTAAATAAAATTACCTTACTTTCACCAGACTCTTGACATTTTAATGCTTCATCAATGGCTGCCTTAACGGCATGGTTAGCTTCTGGGGCAGGGAGGATACCTTCAAGACGAGCAAAGGTTAATCCGGCGGCAAAACAGTCTAACTGATATTCTGAGCGTGCTTGTGCGAGTCCTAGGTTAACTATATGGCTAACGAGAGGAGCCATCCCGTGATAGCGCAAGCCACCTGCATGAATTCCTTCTGGCACAAATGTGCTGCCCAAGGTGTGCATTTTAACTAGAGGAGTTAGGTGAGCTGTATCGCCGAAATCGTAGGCGTATTTGCCACGAGTCAGAGATGGACAGGCAGCAGGTTCAACGGCAATAATCTCTACAGCCTTTTTACCTTGCAGCTTGGCACCAAGAAACGGAAAAGCAATTCCGGCAAAGTTACTCCCTCCACCCGTACAACCAATGACAATATCTGGATAATCTCCTGCTATTTCTAGCTGTGCTAAGGCTTCTTGTCCGATTACTGTCTGGTGGAGTAAGACATGGTTGAGGACGCTGCCCAAGGCATATTTACTTCCTTCGTCTTGGGCGGCGACTTCTACGGCTTCACTAATTGCAATACCTAAGCTGCCTGTACTGTGAGGATTTTCTGCCAGAATCGATCTTCCCGCCTGAGTTTCTTCACTGGGGCTGGCAACTACTCTGGCTCCATAAGCCTCCATCAAGGCTCGACGGTACGGCTTTTGGTTGTAGCTTACCTTGACCATATAGACTAGGACTTCTAGCCCAAACAATGCTCCGGCAAAGGCAAGAGATGAACCCCATTGTCCGGCTCCGGTTTCCGTGGTCAATCGCTTTACGCCTGCTTGTTTGTTATAGTAGGCTTGGGCAACGGCTGTATTAGGTTTGTGGCTTCCAGCAGGGCTAACACCTTCGTATTTGTAGTAAATTCTGGCAGGAGTATCGAGGGCTTTCTCGAGTCTCCGTGCCCGATATAGCGGTGTTGGTCGCCATTGACGGTAGATGGATTGAACCTCTTCGGGAATCTCGATCCAGCGTTCCTGACTGACTTCCTGTGCGATTAGGCTCATGGGAAAGAGGGGCGCGAGGTCATCGGGAGTAATGGGTTGCCCGGTGCCAGGATGGAGAACAGGAGGTAGAGGTGCAGATAAATCAGCCTGGATATTATACCAGGCAGTCGGCATTTTGTCTTCTGACAGGAGGTACTTGATGGTGTCCATTCCAGGTTTTGGAGAATTTAGGGGCTTTTTGAAGTTGAGGTTCTATTGTCGCAGATCTCTACTCCTGCGATCGCCGCTCTAGGAGATCGATGTGGATAAAGCCGATATAACTGGAATTGAAGTAAGTTTTTTGATGGGATTGCTATGGTAATTTTTGCCGAGCAAATGTGGGAAGGGCTGATTTTGTTAAAAATACTGACTTAAGCCAAACAGATCTATTTAATCTTTGATAATTAAACAGATCGTACTCATGCCCAAGCCGATCTTTGCTAAGATCTAAAGTAAGTTTAGGGTTTTTTTCACTATAAAACAAGGAATTTCAGCAACGTGACTTCTACCACTTCTCCTGGTACACCAACACAAATAGTCGAACTCTCGCCTAGCTATGCCCTGCCTTTGGCGCTAATTTTGATGGGTATCCCAATGATACTACTGAAAATCTGGATGGGTTTTGCGATCGCAGTTTTCGGACTATTCCTCATGTTTCAGGCCATCACCCTCCGCCTTCAATTTACTGACACGGCTTTGGATATTTATCGTTCGGAAACTCTAATTAGACGTTTTCCCTATCAAGATTGGAGCAATTGGCGCATTTTTTGGACACCTGTCCCGATTTTGTTCTATTTTAAAGAAGTCAAAAGCATTCACTTTCTCCCGATTATCTTCGATCCAAAAACCTTACAAAATTGCCTGGAACAACGCTGTCCTAGAAATTAGAGCAGTTGACACTTGATAGTTGTTAATTTTTAAATTTTTCCATGAATTCAGAAGAATCGCACAATCACGAACAAAAACCTCCTATTGAAGCACCGGGAAACCAACCCCAAGACTTACCTCCAGTTGCGATCTCGTATCCTGGTTTAGAGGAGGAAAATACTACCGATGAATTGCCTGTTGAAGATCAAGAAAAACCACCCGAAGATTTACCACCAATTGCGATCGCGTATCATGGGTTAAAAAACCTCAGTACTATTGATGAATTACCGCCAAAAATAGCAGGATTGGGGCGAGAAGAGTCCGAGATAGTAGAAACCGAAGTCACTGGATTAGAAAAACTATCTATCCGAACCGAACCAGCCGCACCTCTCGAAGATAACCAAGAACTAAATCGGTTAGGGCAAACTATAGCACAACTCCAAGACCAAGAACAGGAATTAAGACAGAAAATTAGCGATCTACAAGAAAGCCAGAGTCAAATTTTATCTATTCAGTTAGCAGAAACTCAAACTGCGATCGCGAAAATGGTACAAGAAGGAGTAAAAGAACTAGAACAACGAAAACAAGAACTATTAATTGCCGTAGAACAACTAGAACGCCGTCGGGAACGGATTCGCACAGAAATGCGCACCACCTTTGCAGGTGTTTCTCAAGAATTAGCAATTCGAGTCCAAGGTTTTAAAGACTATTTAGTTGGCAGCTTACAAGATTTAGCTGCTAGTGCTGAACAACTAGAACTTGCTACTCCCAACGAACCAGTAAAACCAGTAGCAGAAAAAAAACAGCCATCAGATCCAAATATTGCCCCAAAGTTTACCGAACAAAAATTTCAAGAACAAGTTCGGCAAATTCGCAGCATTCTCGATCAATATCGCAAAATGCCAGATTATTACGGTCCGCCTTGGCAACTCCGTCGTACCTTTGAACCAATTCACGCCGAAAGAGTCGGTAATTGGTTTTTCGATCGAGGTGGAAGAGGTGCTTTACGGACTATGGGTAGTCGCTTGCAAAATATATTAGTGGCTTCAGCAACTGTTTCCGTTTTGCGGACACTTTATGGAGATAAACTCCGGACTTTAATCCTGGCTAATACGCCAGAAAGACTCGGTGAATGGCGCAGGGGTTTGCAAGATTGTCTGGGTATTTCTCGCAGTGATTTTGGGCCGGAGCAAGGAGTTAGTCTGTTTGAGGAGTCTCCACTTTTGGTGCAAAAGGCAGATCGTTTAGTTAATCAAAAGCAGCTACCATTTATTATTATTGATGAGACTGAAGATAAAATTAGTCTGTCTTTGCTGCAATTTCCTCTCTGGTTGGCTTTTGCTCCCGATCCTCAGCAGCAGTCAAGTTATGATTATTAGATTAGTTAATAACTCGCCGTTAAGTCCGAAGGACTATAACGGGATCTTGTGAAAACAAGCTCTAGTTGACCAGATTCAGTTCCTTTTTCCCCAAGCCAAGAATCAACAACCAACAACCAACAACCAATAACCAATAACCAACAACCAACAA
>DOIX01000054.1:0-758 GCA_003511885.1 Cyanobacteria bacterium UBA11153 | reverse complement strand
ATAACCAATAACCAACAACCAACAACCAACAACCAACAACCAATAACCAACAACCAACAACCAACAACCAATAACAAATTATGATTGAATCCCTGGGAATTAGTGTAATAATTATTGGAGCTTACTTGCTAGGATCTATACCTACAGGGTATTTGGCAGGTAAAACCTTGAAAGGAATTGATATTCGAGAAGAAGGCTCTGGTTCTACTGGCGCAACCAATGTTTTAAGAACAATAGGGAAAATACCCGCTTTAATGGTCTTGCTGATTGATGCAGCTAAAGGGGCAGGTGCGATCGCGCTAGTTAATGGTGTTTATTATTTTACTGGGACATCCGTTTTGCCTGAGACTTGGCAATACTGGCTCGTGGCTTTAGCGGGATTTTTGGCCTTAATCGGGCATAGCAAGTCGATTTGGATTGGTTTTAGTGGTGGAAAATCAGTGGCGACTAGCTTGGGAGTATTGCTGGCTATGTCTTGGCCTGTTGGATTGGGAACTTTAGGCGTATTTGGGATTGTTTTTGGCATATCTCGGATTGTATCGTTAGGTTCGATAGCTGGTGCGATCGCGGTGGCGGTTTTAACGATTGTTTTACGACAACCTTTGCCTTACGAAATTTTTGGTTGTGCGGCTGGATTGTATGTCATAATTCGCCATCGCAGCAATATTGAGCGCCTCTTGGCTGGGACTGAACCTCAAATAGGACAAAAATTATCACAGGAAGGGCATAGTAATTAGTTAGGGTTTGCTGAAAAAGTC
>DOIX01000369.1:6118-10032 GCA_003511885.1 Cyanobacteria bacterium UBA11153 | reverse complement strand
TTATACAGCAAGCCCTAATATAGGAGTTTCCGCTCTGATGAGGTACAGTAAGAAAAATTAACAAACCAATTCTTCAATTTTGAGGATTAATTAACTGTACCTCATTACGGCGGGAACTGCTGTAACTAACAACCAATAACTAACAACCAATAAAATTAGATATCATCCTCAAAAAATTCCTCTTCCTCCTCAATATCAGCAGGATTAACTGAATTAGCAGCAACTACCGCACCCATATCTAATTTTTCCCGCACTTGTTTATCAATAGTATCAACAACTTCAGGTTTATCTTCCAGATATTTAATCGCATTATCGCGACCTTGAGCGATATTTTCTCCATTATAACTGTACCATGCACCCTTACGGACGATCGTACCAGTTTGTTCAGCTAAATCAACTAAACATCCCAAGCGAGAAATTCCTTGTCCGAAAATAATATCAAACTCGGCAACCCGGAAAGGAGGAGCAACTTTATTTTTTGCCACCTTAACTTTGGCGCGGATTCCGTATTCGCCTTCGCTGCCTTTTTTCAGAGTTTGAATCCGACGAATATCCAAACGAACTGAGGCATAAAACTTCAAAGCATTACCACCTGTTGTCACTTCTGGAGAACCATAAGTAACGCCGATTTTTTGACGCAATTGGTTGAGGAAAATTACAGTACAGCCGGATTTCCCAATATTACCCGCAATTTTTCGTAGCGCTTTACTCATTAAACGCGCTTGCAAACCTACCTGAGTATCGCCCATTTCCCCTTCAATTTCGGCACGAGGTACTAAGGCAGCCACAGAATCGATAACTACAATATCTACTGCTGAAGAGCGTACTAGCTGATCGACTATTTCCATCGCCGACTCGCCGTTATCCGGTTGAGAAACTAAAAGATTCGCGATATCAACTCCCAAAGCAGAGGAGTAAGTGGGATCGAGGGCATGTTCCGCATCGACAAACGCCGCTACCCCACCACTTTTTTGGACTTCTGCAACTGCATGTAAGGCTAAAGTAGTTTTACCAGAACTTTCCGGTCCATAAATCTCAATCACACGGCCTTTCGGTAAACCACCACCCAAGGCTAAATCTAGGGTAATTGCGCCGCTGGAGATGGTTTCTACTTTCATGCGGGTAGCATCGCCCAACCGCATGATGGAACCTTTGCCAAAGGTGCGTTCGATTTGATTTAGCACCAAGTTGAGGGCTTTTTCCTTTTCAGGACTGTTCGTAATTTGCGTAGCCATTGATGTTTTAGCAACCATTTTGGGCATCGGAGTGGATCATTTGTTCTATTTTAGCGTTGACTTGGGCGAATGGCTTCTTCCTCTCTGAATTGTTTGTTATAGCAACCGCCAGGGCGGTTAAGACATTCTCAATTCTTCAAACCATTGATTTTACCGTTTTCTTCTCTAGCCTCTAGTCCCCAACCCCTATTCCCTCACTATACATATCTTCCGCTATACATATCTTCTGCGATCGCGCTTGCCTGTGGGGATAAAACTAGGGCAGGTGGGCAGAGGGGAAAAAGCTTGCCATGTCATGAGCAACAATATAGCAAAATTTATACTGCTACAGCATTCCAAGATCAATACGTCTCTTGATGCTACACCTGGTCTGTATTAACTAAGATCTCGCGCCATTCTCAATATCAGGATGTCTAGTTGCAAATAGTGCAAGCTCTCAGTATTAATCTGCTGCGCATTTAAACAGTATATTTCAAGTTAGGGAAAAGTCATCAAACCTTCTCAAGAAGCTCCCCTGATGCCAAAACAGACTTTCCCAAAAGCGTGACAGCTTATCTGTAGAGTGCCCTGCGCTCAAACTAACAGACTGTCCACTATCGGCAGCGGGATCTCCAGGAATTGGGGAGAAAATCCCTCTCTTACTGAGAGCTTCCTCAAAAATGTTATCCTGAAAGCCTTGGAAGCCGGACTTAATTTATGCGATCTACAGACTACTCATGTCTTAAAGATCCCATAGACACTCCGACATTGACAGGTGGGGTGAGATTTGTATGGATGACTAGACAAAAATATGGATAATATAATCAAACAGCATATTGCTCTGATTTCAGTTCACGGGGATCCAGCCATAGAAATTGGCAAGGAAGAGGCTGGCGGACAAAATGTGTATGTGAGAAACATTGGCGAAGCATTAGCAGGTATGGGATGGCATGTTGATATGTTCACCCGCAAAGCCAGCCCGGAAGATGCGACAATAGTGGAACATTGTCCCAAGTGTCGGACAATTCGATTAAAAGGGGGGCCAGAAGAATTTGTCCCGCGCGATCGCATTTTTGGCTACAGAGGGGAGTTTATGAACAACCTCCTCAAATTTCAGGAGGAGGAAGGGATTAAATATGCCCTTGTCCATACCAACTACTGGATTTCTGCCTGGGTGGGGATGGAGTGGAAAAAACGCATATCAATTCCTCAGCTTCACACGTACCACTCTCTGGGGGCGATTAAGTACAAGTCAGAGGAGGCAATTCCCCTGATTGCCAGTACCCGCTTAGAAGTAGAAAAAACGGTACTAGAAACAGCAGAGAGAATTGTGGCGACATCTCCACAGGAAAAAGCACTTATGCGATCGCACGTTTCCAGTAAAGGTAATATCGATATTATTCCCTGCGGTACTGACATTCATCGCTTTGGCACAATGAATCGCCGTGTGGCGCGGGAGTTATTGGGACTAAATCCTGAAGATAAAATCGTTTTCTACATTGGACGCTTCGATCGGCGAAAAGGAATTGAAACCATCGTCAGAGGAGTTGCTCTCTCTCAGCTTCGAGGAAATCCTCATCTGAAGTTAATTATAGGTGGTGGTTCTCGTCCAGGACAGAGTGACGGGATCGAAAGAGAAAGGATTGAAGAGATAGTTGGGCAACTTGGGATGACCGACTTTACCACTTTCCCAGGAAGGATTAGCGACGAACTCCTACCTGCTTACTACACTGCCGCCGATGTATGTGTAGTTCCCAGTCATTACGAACCCTTTGGTTTAGTAGCTATTGAAGCCATGGCTTGCGGCACCCCTGTAGTGGCTAGCAATGTTGGCGGTCTTCAGTTTACTGTAGTACCAGAAGAAACTGGATTACTCGCACCACCCAAAGATGAAATTGCCTTTAGAGAAGCAATCGATCGCATTCTGACTAACCCAGAATGGCGCAACCAACTCGGTGAAGCCGGAAGACGAATTGTCGAAAGTAAATTTAGCTGGGATGGTGTTGCCTATCAACTGAGCAATCTTTATACCTCCTTAATCCCAAAGTCTGAGAGGGTTTTGATCCAGGTTAGTGCCTAAAGCAACTCTCCAGTAGAATAGAGTTGATCGCCCCCGTCGATAGGAGATCGGGGAGTGTCAAACTGAAAAACAATCATTAACACAACTCCAGACGGAAACGCAGGTAAACATGGCACTGATTACAACCGGAAAAGGATTCATTGGGGATCTGGAAAAAGCGGGAGCATTAGCCCTGTATGTACCCTTAGAAGGGGGATATGAAGGGCGTTATCTGCGACGGGTACGGGCAGCAGGATATACCACATTATGTATTACAGCCAAAGGACTGGGAGATTTAGCTGCTTATCTGACAGGTATTCATGGGGTGCGTCCCCCTCACCTGGGTAAGAAAAATATTGCCAAGACAGCAGCGGTAGGGGAAGTCTATTACTTGCCACCCTTGGTGACTTACCAATTAGAACATCTCTCCCCCAAATCTAAAGGCTTAGTCTTATGGATGATTGAGGGTAATATTTTGTCTAGCCAAGAAGTGGCGTATTTAAAGGCGTTAACTCAGACAGAGAAAAGGCTCAAAGTCGCAATCGAAATGGGAGGCGATCGCAGTTTCCGTTGGATGCCGCTGGATTCTGCCTTGTCGAAATTAGCATCTTAAATCGGAGTTCGGAGTTCGGAGTTCGGAG
>DOIX01000369.1:1506-5751 GCA_003511885.1 Cyanobacteria bacterium UBA11153 | reverse complement strand
AAAGCTCTTGTTTACTGGCTTTCAGCTTCCGCTCTTTCGTCGAACTCAGGTATTAAGGGCTAGAAAACAGGAGAGGCATTATCTGGGAATGCCTCTCCTGTGATTTTATCTATAATTTTTGTTAAGAAAGACCGATCTTAATCTTAACAATTTATTCATAAACTACCTCTGAGTTAATTAACGAGGTAATTGTCATCAGTCAATGCCAGCTTGGGCAATATATTAACTCTTGTCGCAGTGGTTATAGTCCGGAAATACCCTTGCTTAAATCGTAAGTTTTGATAACCTAAAAAAGGACTTAGCAGATTTAGGAAAGTTGTTATGCTTGAACAGCGCGACTATACATTAATCATCGACAAAAGCGGCAGCATGTCAGTTCGAGATCAGCAGTCTGGGAAAAGCCGCTGGGAGGTTATGCAAGAATCTACCTTCGCCTTAGCCAGCAAATGCGAAGAACTCGATCCAGATGGTATTACAGTTTACTTATTTTCCGGTCGCTTCAGACGCTATGATAATGTAACCTCTGATAAAGTGGTACAAATATTTACGGAAAATGAGCCATCTGGACGGACGGATTTAGCAATTGTATTGCAAGATGCCCTTAATAACTATTTTCAACGTAAGGGCAGCGGTCAGACAAAGGAGAATGGAGAAACTATATTAGTTGTCACAGATGGGGAACCTGACGATCGCAAAGCGGTGATGAAGGTAATTATAGAAGCATCGCGGAAGATGGATCGAGATGAGGAATTAGCGATTTCCTTTATTCAAATTGGTAGCGATTCACAGGCGACGAAATTCCTGAAAATTCTGGATGATGAGTTGCAAGGTGCTGGTGCTAAATTTGACATTGTGGATACTGTTACTATTGAGGATATGGAGGATATGAGTCTCACAGATGTCTTAATTAATGCTGTTGTTGATTAAGAAATAATCTAGTACCAACATTATACAAGTCAAAAGTCAAAAAGGGGACAGAGTTTTAACTCTTCCCCTCTTCTCCATTCAACGTTTTGAGCATCCGCTGTTCGATTTCCTCCAACTGAATGGGTAGATTAATCGCAAACTCTGTACCTTCACCTAAAGTGGAAATACATTGGAGTTTACCTCGGTGTTTTTCCACAATAATCTGGTAGCTAATGGACAAACCCAAACCTGTTCCCTTTCCCACAGGTTTAGTGGTAAAAAATGGATCGAAAACCATTCCCTGCACATCTTTTGCCATCCCTATTCCGTTATCAATAATTCTAATTTCTACGCTATTACTATCTTTCACATTGGTTAAAATCTTAATTCTAAATTGCAGGCTGGTATCTTTTTCTTCTGTTCTTTTTTCTCTTTTATTTCTTACCTCTTCGATGGCATCAATTCCATTGCTGAGGATATTGAGAAATACCTGATTTAGTTGTCCAGTATAACCCTGAATTTTGGGTAAATTGCCATACTGTTTAATGACTTCTATTTCGGAACGATTAGATTTAGCCTTGAGACGGTGATTGAGAATTAGGAGACTGTTATCAATAGCTTCGTGAATATCTACCTCTGTCATTTCTAATTTATCGTCTCGCGAAAAATTCCGTAAACCTTTGATAATTTCAACAACTCGATCCGCCCCTATTTTCATTGATGAAATGAGTTTGGGTAGATCTTCTCTAATGAAATATAATTCAATTTCTTCTATTTTTTCTTGAATTGCTACTCCTGGATCTGGATAATTATCTTGATATAAATTAATTAATTCCAGCAACCCTTTAGCATATCCATTGATGTGGATAATATTCCCATAAATAAAACCAACTGGTCCATTAATTTCATGGGCAACACCAGCAATCAATATACCCAAAGAAGACATTTTTTCAGCTTGAATAAGTTGAGATTGAGTTTGTTTAATTTCCTGTAATGCTTCTTCTAATTCAATTGTTTTTGCCCTCAAGTGTTTTTCCGATTCTCGTAATGCTTCCTCTGCTTGTCGGCGTTGAGTAATATCTGTAATCATCCCCAATGCACCAATATACTCTCCACTATCGTCGAGAATAGGATTCGCAGCAACTAATGTCCATAAATCAGAACCATCTTTACATCGAAATTTAAAATCGTGAGTTTCCATAACTCCCTGACAACGGCGTTCTAAATTTTGAGTTGCGCTCGCTTTTTCTGATTCATCCATGAAGTCAAATAATGATAATCCCATCATTTCTTCGACAGAATAACCCAACATTTTAGCCATTGTAGGATTAGCAAAAGTTGTCTTACCATTAGGATCTAGAATCCAAATTCCCTCAGCGGCAGTCTCAATCAGGCAACGATATTGGGCTTCACTTTCCCGCAATGCCAACTCAACTGTCTGACGTTCCGCCATTTCTTTCTGCAATTGTCTGCAAGCACTAGTTAAGGCAGCAGTACGATTTTCTACTTGAATTTCTAGTTCATCTTTAGCTTTTTCTAAGGCCGACTCTGCTTTTTTAAGATCGGTAATATCCCGCGCAATACCAAGGACTCCCATAATATTTCCATTAGCGTCTTTATGGAGGGTTTTAGAGGAAAGATATGTTCGGGTAATCCGATCGTTTCCTGTCAGGACTTCCTCAAAAGTTTTACCAATACCTGTGGTGATAATCTCTCGATCTGTCTCCATCAATTTCTGTCCGATTTCAGGAGGAAATAAGTCTAGATCGTTTTTTCCAATAACTTCTGCTAAAGGTTTACGAAAAACCTGGATCGTAGCCGAGTTAACCATTAAATAACGACCATGAATATCTTTGATAAAGATGGGATCTGGTATGCCATCAATTACAGCAGTAAGGAGGCTATTTGTTTTGGCTAATTCTATTTCTATTTCTGCGATCGCATCGCGGTCGCTACACGATCTCCCATTTTCTGTTATACTGTTACCTTTTCCTACTTTCAAGTTCAGTAAAGCTATGACTTTATTAAGAATTGGTATGAAAACTATAGCTGTAGATATCAATAAGATGGCAGTCAAAATTGCGATCGCACCAGATATCCAGTTCCTCTGATGCCACATTGTCCACAAATCTATTATATAGCTTGTTCCACAAGACACCATCAGCGCGATCGCAAGAATTAATATCCAATTCAAGGAGAAATCTTTTTGCTTGCGGCTCAAGTATATCAGCGAGATGGCGATACTATAATAGGATAGGGCAATTAACAAATCTGATAAAATATTCAACCAAATCAGTCCTGGTTTCCATAGGTATTCATATCCTTGGAGAATAAGCGGGTTGTCTATAAAAAAATGCAGCAAAATTTCCATCATTGATTATGTTATATATTTGTCTAATTTTCTTATAGCCAGTCTATTTGATTCATCATCTTTCTTCTCTAGCCCCTAGACCCTTACTATAAATTAAAATAGTTAAGACTTAGGGAAAGATCCTCTCGATACTTAACATCTATTCATCTCAACGGTAATAACTCTGTGGAATTTATCGCTATCCTCCTCTCCAGCATACTCGCTCTTGGCTCCCCAGTTGGGTTAGCAATCGATACCCTGGCGGAAAATGCCATCCTCTCCCAAGTAGAAAGAGTAGAAGAATTACAAATCCGCGTGGATAATACCCCAAATTATCAAGTAATACAAGGCAAAGTCCAGCGCATTCGGATGGCTAGTCGGGGGGTATGGCTGACACCAGAGATGCGGATTGACACGTTAGAATTAGAAACAGATCCGATTGACGTAGATTTACAGCGTTTGACGCGAGGAGGTAAGGAATCTTTAGCCAAATCTTTGCGCCAACCCTTGCAAACCGGAGTACGTTTAAGATTAACTGAGTCAGACATCAACCAAGCCTTACAGTCTCCTGCTGCCACGGCAAAATTACAACAACTTCATTTTCGCCTCTCCAGTGGCTCAAGACAAAAGTATCAGGTTTTCCAGCCACGGATTGAGTTTTTGGCAAATAACCGCATCCGTTTTCAAGCCGATATTCAGGAAGGTGAAAAGCAACCTATCCCAGTTACTCTGGAGTCGGGATTGAGTGTAACTGCTGGGCAGAGTTTACAGTTAATCGATCCCATCGTGTTAGTTGATGGGCAACCAATGCCACCTCTGTTGGTGGGAATTTTTACGAGTGGCTTAACCAACCGTTACAATCTCCGGAGTTGGGAAGATGCGGGAATTACGGCAAGAGTATTACAATTAAAAATAGATACAGGAACATTAGAGTTAGCAGGGTTTGTTCAATTCAAGCCAGAGAATTAGTTAGGGTTTGCTGAATAAGT
>DOIX01000369.1:0-1100 GCA_003511885.1 Cyanobacteria bacterium UBA11153 | reverse complement strand
CAGCTTTATACAGCAAGCCCTAGTTATTTGTTGTTTTTTATTTATTATTTGGTTATTTGTCGGTGGTTATTTGTTACTCATTAAAAATCCACTCTTTCAAAAATAGCCATAATGCACTGTTCCACCTTAGCCAAAAAATAATCAGCAAAAACCAATCAGTAAAAACCAACAACCAACAACCAATTAATTACCATGCAAAACGAACAACCAGTACGTCGAATTCCTCTTAGTATTATCGTCCCTACTGCTGCGGTAATTTTAGCAGTAGGAGGAGGAGGAGCTTGGTTAGGATGGCAAAATTTGACATCTACCAAAACACCCAACATAGAAAATACATCCCCATCACCGAAATCTATTCAACCTGCGACTCAGGAGAAAATTGAAGTCTATTGGCTCAATGATGTGGATGGTAAAATTCAGCTAGTTCCCACTTCCATCCAGTTAGAGAATACTAGCAACCAGCAGGATATTCTCGAAACAGCATTCAATCGCTTATTAGCAGGACCAGTAGATAAGTCTGTCACCAGCACAATTCCTAAAAATACGAAATTGCGGCATATCTCTGTAAAATCTGATGGAATTTATATCGATCTTTCCCAAGATTTTACTAGCGGTGGTGGGAGTGCGTCAATGACTGGTCGTTTAGCCCAAATTCTTTATACTGCAACTAGTTTAGATCCAGGGGCTAAAGTTTGGATTAATGTGGAAGGAAAACCACTAGAAACTTTAGGTGGTGAAGGGATTGTAGTCGATCAACCTATGACTCGCAAGGACTTTGAGGAAAACTTTGAATTTTAGAATAGTTGTTAAACTAATGCGCAGTTAAATTGATCGGGACTTACAAATTTTATCAGCGAGACGCTCACACTACCAATAGCTCCATAACAGTTAATTATCCTGTATATGTTGTAGTGCGAGCATCTTGGGAGGAGGAGCATCTTGGGAGGAGGAGCATCTTGGGAGGAGGCTTTAACCCTTGCTGGGTAAAGGGTTTGATTACCATCAAATAACTGTCAACTATCAACTGTCAACTGTCAACTATCAACTGTCAACTATCAACTGTCAACTGTCAACTGTCAACTAGCAACTGTCAACTATCA
>DOIX01000171.1:13015-26726 GCA_003511885.1 Cyanobacteria bacterium UBA11153 | reverse complement strand
TCTTTAACACCCAAAAACAATCCCCCACCACCAAATTTTTTAGCATCAAATAAACAAAAACCTATCCAATTACAAACAGAAACCGATAAAACAGACAAAAAAGCTCTTATTCCCAAACAATTCCCTAACTATTCCCCCGATAAATTATCTCCAGAAATCCCACAACAGCCCTTATCAATTTCCACAACTAATCCCAATATCCAAAGAGATATTTTCGGGATACCCACCTCCATAGATGAAGCCAAAAGTAAAATCCTCAGCCCAGTCGCACAGCTAGCTCATCAGATTCCCGGCTATCCATTATTAACAGTAATTATCGGAAAAGATCCGATTAATGGCGCATCTGTATCGAGAAATAGTACTAACTTAATTCGCGGTATCTTCAGCCTAGTACCTGGTGGAGATAATATATTTAATAACCTTCAACAATCAGGGGCAATCGATAAAGCATTTAACTGGTTTAATTCACAAATAACCAAACTAAATCTCACTTGGGAGACGATTAAAGGATTATTCAAACAAGCCTGGGATTCATTAGGAATGAGCGATATACTCAGCCCTAGTGGTGCATTAGAAAAGATTAAAAACATTTTTATTGAACCCATTGGCAGAATTAAGAATTTTGCCGTTTCTGCTAGCACAAAAGTAATGGAGTTTGTCTTTGAAGGGGTGATGGGTGCTGGCGGTGCTAAGGTGATGGGAATTATCAAAAATGCTGGTGGTGCATTTAATAATATCCTCAAAGATCCCATTGCTTTTTGTGGTAACTTGGTTGGGGCAATAAGAGGTGGTTTTCAGAAGTTTTCTGGTAACATTGCTACTCATTTAAAGAATGGCTTGACAGGTTGGTTATTTGGTGCATTAGCGGGTGCAGGTTTAACACTGCCAGCCCAGTTTGATTTAAAAGGAATTGTTTCAATTGTCCTCCAAGTTGTCGGCGCTACATATAACAAATTGAGAGGAAAATTAGTTAATAAGATTGGAGAAGGAAAAGTAGGGAAATTAGAGAAAACCTTTGATTTTATCAAGGGAATGGTTACAGGCGGATTAGTTACAGCTTGGCAGAAAATAGCTGAATTTACGGGAAATCTGCAAGAGATGGTGATGGGTGGGATTAAGGAATGGGTGAAGAATAGTATTATTGGGGCGGCGATTACTAAATTGATTTCCATGTTTAATCCTGCTGGGGCAATTGTTCAGGCGGTGATGGCAATTTATAATACTGTGATGTTCTTTATTGAGAGGGGTGCGCAAATTGCGGCTTTGGGTGAGGCGGTATTTTCATCGATTGGTAGTATTGCGGCAGGAAATATTGGGGCGGCGGCTAATTATGTGGAACAAACGATGGGGAGGACTTTGCCTGTTGTGATTAGTTTCTTGGCGCGATTGATGGGGTTGGGGGGGATAAGCGAGCAGATTAAGAGTTTGATTAAGAGGGTGCAGGGGAAGGTAGAGGATGCTGTGAGTAGGGTGGTGGATTTTGTAGTTGAGAAAGGGAAGAGTTTGTTGGGTGGGGGTGAAGAAATTACAAATAAGCCCAATCCAGATAGAGAAGACAATAATAACAATAATTTGACAGGGCAGAATAGAAAAGATCCCGAACACGATAAGCAAGTCACAACCGGACTAAATCAGATTGACAGAGAAGAGACAAACTATCTTAATCAGGGGAAAATCGCGAAAGAAGATGCCGAGAAGATAGCGAAAAAAGTTAAACAGGAAAATCCTATTTTTAAGTCAATTACCGTAGTTGATGGAGGTGAGACTTGGGATTACAGATGGATTGCTAGTGAAGGAATTAAGAAAGGAGAAAAGAAAACTGAATCAATAGTTCAGAAACAGCTAGAGATAGCGAAACAGCATTTTCAAGACCAAACATTTACAGATGAACAACTGGCAACAGCTATCGGAGAAAATCGTCGGACTGCTGTCAGACGAATTAAGGATTGGAAAAAAATCGATTGTATTTATGAAGCTGGCAAGGATCTCTATACATTTGAGCCAGAAAAAGCAATAGGAACCCCACTAGAAAGGGCTAAACAGCGTTTTCAACAAGCTTCTTTTACTTCGCAGCAGCTAGCAGATGAATTGGGTGAGCAGTTACGCACTGCTCAAAGATATATAAAAGATTGGTTAGAAGAATCAGAAAATATTGGTCTTTATCGCGTGCCAACAACCAGAGATCGGGTGGCTTTTGACCCAAGCCTGAAACCCTCTGTAACTCAGCAGCAAGGAATACATAAATCTAAATATGTAGATCCAAAGACATGGGAAATACTACCGGAATATAGAAAGGAAATGCGCGATAGATTTTACAAAAAAAATTACCGCGATATCAGGTTAACAGAAATACTTACACCAGCTTACGCTGGACAAGATTCAAATGGAAATTCCCTATACCACTGTTATTATACAGACTCACCAGAACTTCAAGGACCTAATCATAAAGATGTTGCTCAACATAAAAAAGGCAAAGGAGAGATAGACCACATAACAGATGTTGCCGAGCATTGGGAGAATGAGGGCAACAATATGACACAAGCTGAAAGAAATAAATGGTATGATGATCCCAGCAATTTACGATTTTTGTGTGAGTCTTGTAATAGAGCTAAGAAAGGAAAACCATCTAGAACATTTAGTATTATCGTAGGTCGAGACTTTCGCGGTCCAAATGAAAAAGTATAGCGCTTCGCGCTGCTATAGTTCTAAATTAGAGCATAGATGCTAGATTCCAAGGTTGTCATAACAAATGTACTGTAAATAAACCATCTGGCACTGCTATAGATAAAAAATTGTTGATTTGAGGAAAAATATTATGTCTAGCTTTATCCTATGGAACGTTTCATTTGATAAGAAAAAGAAAGAACTCTCATTCTTTGCTACAGCGATCAAATGGCTGTATATCAATCAAGGAACAGAAGAAATGATCGCAGAAATGCTTGGCGATTTAGGACTAGATGGAGTTGATTTTGACAAGTGGACTATTGATCATTTTATAACTGACTATTTGTCAGATGATCCACTAAGTCACGATTGGAAAGATGTATGGCTACATACGTGGTCAATTAAAGTTCACTTGACAGAATCAATTCAACTTGAGATGAAAACAACTCATTTAGTTCGCACGTTAGCGAGAGATGATAATGATTTTGATTCTGGGTTAGTTTACTTTCCTACTAAATGCGTGTTAATAGCTGATTTTTACGATTCAGAGTCTCTAGTGAAAGCGAAAAAAATATTAGCCAAAGTTAAACTTTTGAGGGAAGATAAAGCGAACCTTGATATTTTTTACTCCCAGTTTCCTCAAATTAGCGAGTATCTGTTAAAACTTCTCGAAAAAGAATATTTGGAGCAAGAAATTATTTATGAAACAATTCCTGAAGATTTGTTAATTTACGAAAGAGGTGGGCAGCCATTGCAGCTCATTTTAACGGTGGGAACATTTGACGAGGAGTTCTTTGCTCGTGATGCTAAGTTGGCTGGCCTGATTTCTGACTTAGTTCATGAATTAGGAGGAACAACTATGTGGCACGAATTAGACGAAAAGCTCTGTGAGATTAAAGGCAATCAGTTAAGAGGGGATAATCAATCAGTTCAAATGCAAATGTAACGATCTAGCTTGGTCAGATTAGTTAGTTTGGTAATTGCCTTGACACCATCAATTAATGATAATTTTATTAAGGAACTAAAAATGAGGTTTGTAGCTCGTGAATTTACAAGATTTACAGAGGAATTTTGAAGAGTGGTATGGCGAACCCGATTATATTTTAACAGTTCCAGCCCCAAACGATAGCTCAATTCCCAACAAATTGGATATTTTATATTACTTCGGAGAAGAAGTAGAAAAATACCCAACGGACTTAGCAACCATTGGCTTGGCTACTCGGAGGATGAATACTCCATGGGAATATGCTGAGTTAATGATAGATATTGCTATTGGTCAATCTCGCCAAGATTACGAAACCCTGGGCAAAGGCTTTGCCGATTTAGTGTGGAGTTGTCTTGATAGGGGCTTATCTTTCAGCCCAAACCTAGTGATACAAAATATTTCTCTTCCTTTGTTTGAGAAGATGAATTGTCTATTTGTCAAAGATTGGTGGTGTTTTAACCCAAGCCTGAAACCCTCTGTAACCCAGGAGGAAGGAATAGATAAAACTCAAAATGAGAGATAATAACTAATCAATCAAACCATAATTTCTCTTATACTTTAAATAAGACTGGGATAACTAGATATGACAAATCACACCGAAACTCACCAACTCCAAACCAATTTAACCCTACAAACCCCCCACAAATCTCCCCTAACTATCCACGCACTAACTATCACTCTCACCAAACAAAATGAAACTATAATCTCCACCAATCTCACCTTCCAAATTCCCACCGAAATATACCAAATCATCGATACCCAATCCCTATTCAACCTCAAACCAGAATTACGCGAAACTCTCACAGCAGGATTATTCAAAACTGAATCCAACATCGAAATTACCGCCATCTTAAAACCCGACTTCCTCCCCCACCTCACCTCCCAGATTACCAATTTACCAACCTACATCAAAAACCTCAACCAACAACAACCCAATCATCCACTTTTATCCACCGAAAATTGGCTAGCCTTACAAGTAAAACAGGAAGAAATAGGCTATCGCACTTTCTGGGATTATCTTCCCCCATCCACCATAACCGCTGACAACATCGACGGCGAAAAACTCAACCATGCCCTGATTAACTTCTGCCAAGATTCGACATTAATTAATCTCGAAACAATCGGTAACCAAACCATTGCTGATGCCATCGGGGAAATTATCCAAGGATTTGAAGAATGGATTGACACCACCTTAGACAATATCTCAGGAGAAGCTATCGGTGAAGCCATCGAGTCAATAGCCAAAACTTGGTGGCAATTAGCTGATGCTAATCCTCCCCCGAAGGAAAATCTCACCCAAATTTTCCCGAAAATCCTGGAATTTTTTACCTCAGATGACTGGGATTTTCGGAAAATTCAAGGCGCAACAATCTTAGAAATGGCATTTATTGGTAAAAATGCTCAATTCACTTGCCACGCCGAAACGCTAGAAGAAAAATCCCAATTTGTCTTTTATTCAATTTGCCCAATCGCAGTACCAAAACCCAAACTTCGTGCCCTAGCAGAATTCACATCCATCGCTAACTACGGCACGATTATCGGGAATTTTGAATTAGACTTTACCGCCAGAGAAATTCGCTATAAAACCCAGACTAAAGTTTATCACTCACTGCCGATATCAGACCAAATTAAAGACTTAGTTTACACTAATATTTGGATGATGGAACAATACCTACCAGGGATTATTTCTGTAATTAACGGAGAGGCTTCTGCATCAGAAGCAATTCGCTTAATTGAAGAGAGGGAATCATCCACTTCCGCTTCATCAAATAATTTGAGCTATCATCAAACTCCGGCAAATATTCAAACTAAAAAAGTCGAATCCCAGTCATCTCTTCCCACTGAATCTCTGCCACCATTGCCACAACAACCAACTGAATCGAAAACATTCAGACGATTAAGCCTAGAAGAAATATTAAAATTAAGAGATTGTCGGCTCAGATAATTTTCCAGTGTACCTATTTGTCAGCCTAGCTTCTGATGTGGTTATTGCGATAAAAAATATTGAAGTGCAGTGCCATAGGGTACAAAACTAGCAAAAGGTCATTAGTCCTCCTTTGGATTATTGTACCGCGATCGCTGAAACGACGCAACTTCGTCAAATTTTGAGAATAAATCTCAATAAATTTAACGAAGTTAAGAGGCTTTCAGCCCTTACTAATTTATTAAGTTATATTACGAACTTTTTTTGAGGGAGACTCCCCATATCTCACACCCCATTACCCATGTTCCAATACGATCGCGCAATGGTAAGCTAACAAATGCACTAAAAAAACTATAGTAGGGTGGTTTTTGTATGGCTGGGTCAAGCCAAATTCCTTATCTGTTACGAGTTGCGCGTGGTGAAATAGTAGATCGTCCGCCTGTTTGGATGATGCGACAAGCAGGACGGTATATGAAAGCTTATCGAGATTTACGGGATAAATATCCCAGTTTTCGCGATCGCTCCGAAATACCAGAAATTGCCATTGAGATTTCCCTCCAACCCTGGCGGGCATTTCAGCCAGATGGAGTTATTCTATTTTCTGATATTCTCACACCATTACCAGGGATCGGGATTCCTTTCGACATTATCGAGAGTAAAGGTCCCATTATTAATCCAGCTATTCGCACTCAAGCACAAATTGACGCAATTCATCCCCTGGAGCTAGATAAATTAACCTTTGTCGGGGAAATTTTGCAAACCCTGCGGCGGGAAGTAGGTAATGAATCCACAGTTTTGGGTTTTGTGGGTGCGCCCTGGACATTAGCCGCTTATGCCATTGAAGGAAAAAGCTCTAAAAATTACTCAATCATTAAAGGGATGGCATTTTCACAACCTGCCATGCTCCATCAATTATTGGGTAAGATAGCAGATGCGATCGCTCTTTATGTTCGTTACCAAATCGATAACGGCGCTCAAGTAGTCCAAATGTTTGACTCTTGGGCTGGTCAACTGACACCTCAAGATTACGATACTTTTGCACTGCCATATCAGCAACGAGTGGTAGAGCAAGTAAAAGCAACCCATCCCGACACCCCGATGATTCTCTATATCAGCGGTAGTGCCGGAGTATTAGAGAGAATGGGTAAATCCGGAGTCGATATCGTCAGCGTAGACTGGACAGTAGATATGGCAGAAGCCAGAGCCAGATTAGGACCCCAAATGAAAGTCCAGGGTAACATGGATCCTGGTGCATTATTTGGATCCCAGGAATTTATCCGCGATCGCATTCTCGATACCATCAAGAAAGCAGGGAATCGCGGTCATATCTTCAATCTCGGTCATGGTGTCCTACCAGAAACTCCAGAAGATAACGTCCGCTTCTTCTTTGAAACAGCCAAACAAGCAGATAAATTGCTTACTGTTACTGCCTAAAAAGGGACAGGGGAGACAAGGGGGACAAAGGGGACAAGGGGGACAAAGAGGCAATGTTTCTTTTCCCCCACACCCCACACCCTACCATAAGGAAAAGATTTTTTAATCAAACCCTAAATACTTCCGCAGTTTATCAACTATCAACTATCAACTATTAACTATCAACTATTAACTATTAACTATCAACTATTAACTATTAACTATCAACTATCCCATGACTGCCAAACGGATTTTTATCACAGGTGCGAGTGGTTGTATCGGTCACTATATCGCCGAAGCCTTAATTAAGGAAACCAATCACGAATTGTTTTTCTTAGTAAGGAATCCCGATAAGCTGAAATTTGACTATGAGGCTCGTCCCGGGATTACTATATATCAAGCTGATTTGCGAGAAATAGAACAATGCAGTTCATTTCTCAAAACCATAGATGTGGCAATTTTGGCAGCAACAGCTTGGGGAGGACAACAAGAATCATTTGATATTAATGTAGTTAAAACCCTCCGTTTGATTGAATTACTCGATCCTAGAGTATGCGAACAAGTAATTTATTTCTCTACAGCCAGTATTCTAGATCGCAATAACCAATTACTTAAAGAAGCAGGGCAATTAGGTACAGATTATATTCGCTCCAAGTATGACTGTCTCAAGCGATTGTCCAAACTAACCACAGGACCCAAAATTACGGCCCTATTTCCCACTTTAGTAGTAGGTGGAGATGAAAATAAACCCTATTCCCATCTTTCCTCCGGCATTCCTGATGTAGCAAAATGGGCTGGCCTGATTCGCTGGTTCAAAGCTGACGGTAGTTTTCATTTCATCCATGCTCAAGATATTGCCAAAGTAGTCAAACATTTAGTTGACTATCCACCACCAGAAAATTTGATGGGAGAGATAGGAGGAATATTGAGCAACCAGTTAGTTTTAGGCAATGCCCCATTGACAGCTAATCGAGCTGTAGAAGAACTTTGTGCTTATTTGGGGAAAAAGATTTATTTTCGCCTTCCCTTATCTCTCTGGCTAGCGAATCTTTTCATTGAACTATTCCGAATTCAGATGGCAGCTTGGGATCGATTTTGTTTGGACTATCGGGATTTTACTTATCAAAATCCCGTTAATCCAGAAACCTTTGGTTTACCAACTTACTGTCCGACATTTACTGATGTCCTAAAAGTTAGCGGGATTTGAGAGGATGTTGTTGGTTGTTGGCGATTAGTTGTTGGTTATTGGTTGTTGGTTGTTGGCGATTAGTTGTTTACGATTGATTATTGCTGATTTTACGCCATTATTTCCTGCGCCCTTGCCCCCATCCCCCCTGCCCCCTACTCCCTACCCCATTTGCTCCGCTGCCGCTTGAGCTAATTGGGCAGCGACACGGGCAGCGTAGGGGCGCATAAACCACCAGAGTACGGGAGATAACCAACCCCGCATCGTGACAGAGAAAGATACATAAGTTCCACAAAGAGTAGACTCAACCTGATAAGTGACTCGGTTTTCCACTCCAGGAATAGCAAGCAGTCGAATACTCAGTAACTCACCTGGCAAAACCCTTTCCACAAAAACTCTTACTGGAATTGGCATTAAACGAGTAACTACCTGGTAAATTAAACCAGGTTTGGGCATCAATCCTCTGGGTGCATTAGTACTAGAAAGCAAAGGATTCCAAGATACATCAGCCAGATTAATCAGTTTTTTCCAAAGTACATCAACCGGAGCCTTACTCACAGCCCGATAAGTCCTGAAGAGGTAAAACTTGCACCACAGCCCTCCACGACCAGCAATTAGTTTAAAAGAAAAATTGAGAATCACAACTAGACTCCTGTAGCGACAATCGGGTAAATGGTTAGTTTAATGTATTAAGTTTTGTGAAAAATAACAGATCGAGTACGGGATGGTGAAGCACTGCTGGAAACAAATTGCTGAGAGGGCAACGAGCAGGAGTTGTCACGAAACTTAACAAAGTTAACATTTATGTCAGACTACTTAGCAGCATTCGTAAATTATAAAGTTTAGCGTCGAATAATGTTGCTCCACTAGAAGGGATAACGGATAGGACAATTGAGGAAAAGTCTTACTGATATTGGATTTGAGGGATATAGATTTCCTGATGTGGCATTTTTTTGACCAATCTCTCTCCAGAGATGCACTCACCGTATACCACTTATCCTAAAATAAAGCGTTAAGCCATCAAGATACCTGATGGTGGGGATGAGACGATCGATTCTTTGGGGATACATCAGCTAACTTTACTTTAGCAATGGAAGTCGAAGGATAACCAGATCCTTCTGGAGGGGCAAGGATACTCCTCCACACCTTTGAAGAAGTAGTGCGCGATATTTCCTACAATCCATTTTCCTCCCTGGGCTGTGAGCTTGCGTAGCATAGCCATAGTCGCAGGGTTTCCCACAAGACTTTTTATGAGATTGAATTAAAAGTTATGACAGCTTTGCAAATTGACGCAACCACCACTCATTTACCTCCCAGCAACTCCAGAGAAAGAGTCAAAGAGTTTATGAAACAACTGCAAGACTCCATCTGTGAAGGTTTAACTCAGCTAGATGGAGTGGCCACTTTTCGGGAAGATTCCTGGGAAAGAGAGGAAGGTGGTGGCGGACGTTCCCGCGTCATCCACGATGGAGGTGTCTTTGAACAAGGTGGAGTTAACTTTTCTGAGGTTTGGGGAGACCAACTACCCCCTTCTATTTTAACTCAGCGCCCAGAGGCAGCAGGCAATGGTTTTTTTGCCACAGGTACATCAATGGTTTTGCATCCACGCAATCCATACATTCCCACAGTTCACCTTAATTATCGCTATTTTGAAGCAGGGCCAGTTTGGTGGTTTGGGGGCGGTGCAGATTTAACTCCTTATTATCCCTTCGCTGAAGATGCGGCTCATTTCCACAAAACATTGAAAGAAGCCTGTGACAAGCACCATCCTCAATACTATCCCGCGTTCAAGCTTTGGTGTGATGAGTATTTTTATTTAAAACACCGTCAGGAAACGCGAGGCATTGGCGGACTATTTTTTGACTATCAAGATGGTAAGGGTAAATTGTATCGCGGTCCTGACGTAACTGGAGTGGCAGGCACTTACAGCAATGGCATCGGGGATCTCAAGCCCCGCAGTTGGGAAGAACTATTTGCCTTTATACAGGATTGCGGTAATGCCTTTTTACCAGCTTATGTCCCCATCGTGCAACGTCGTCGATTTACAGAATACAGCGATCGCGAACGGAACTTCCAACTTTATCGTCGCGGTCGTTATGTTGAGTTTAACCTAGTTTACGACCGGGGTACAATATTTGGTTTGCAAACTAACGGACGGACTGAATCGATTCTCATGTCTTTGCCTCCCCTAGTCCGATGGGAATATGGTTATACACCGCAACCGCATACCCCTGAAGCTGAATTGTACGAAACTTTCCTTAAGCCTCAAGACTGGGCAAACTGGACAGCTAAAAATTGAGAGCCTGTTTAACAAACATGTTTAAAATTCTAGCTATTGGTTAGGGCACAGCTAGAATGAATTGGGGGGCTATGCTCTGGACAAACCAGGACAGCAGTAGTCCCCATCGCTCCTATTGCTGCGAATGACGGGAAATCTCGAATTCTGTGGTAACATATCATTCAAGATAGGTGGACAGACAAGAAATTAACTCTTGGCTAAAACCTGGGAAATTCAGGGAAATTACCGAGAAATCAGCTCAATCCCAGATCGCTAACTGACATGGATGGGCGAGATTGGGGGAAATGATGGCTGGAGTCGGGCTGAGTGTAAACCAGCTCATTCGCTCGCCCTTTGGCTTGTCCCATATCTGAAGTGCTACTGAAAAGCTCCTAGGCTCTACCCATGGCGCAGTTTAGATAATATAAGGGTGAATCAACGTTAAAAACATTGATAATTATCTTACGATACTGGGGCGAAAAACATATAATAAAAGAGCAGCGAGGGTGGTGAAAGGATCTGGGTAAAAATATCTAAATTTACCCAATAACTGAAACAAAAAATACTTCTTTAATGACCCAAGCAGGCAAAAATTGCTTCATTTGAGACAAAGATAAGATGCGGCTGAGAAGGCGAAAAGCGCAAGTTAAGATAGTTGGGCTTCGCTAACTGCAGTGACAGCCTGGAGACACCAAAGAGTGCCGGAAATCCAAGGTTGTAATCCTGGGGATAACCCGAAGGGTAGCTGTAAAAAGTGTTAACAATTGTTAGCATTTGGGAATCGGAGCTAAAGCTATAAGGAGGAGTTGATGATTCAAATCGATCAGAGAACCCACACAACCAAAGATGGCACAACTATCATTGTTCTAGCACCAAATGGACGGTTAGATATTACCACAGCTTGGCAATTTCGTCTCAAGCTGCAAGAATGTATTTCCAAACTCAGTCGCCATGTGGTGGTAAACCTGAGTCAGGTGAACTTTATCGATAGCTCGGGGCTGACATCTTTGGTAGCGGGAATGCGAGATGCTGACAAAGTGAAAGGGAGTTTCCGGATTTGTAACGTTCATCCGGAAGCGAAACTGGTTTTTGAAGTAACGATGATGATTTCGGTGTTTGAGATTTTTGAAACGGAAGAGGAAGCGTTAGAAGGAGTTCCCCGCAGTATGGCAACTTGATTAGTGAGGAGGCATTGGGCAAAGTCAAAAATGACGGGAAAGATAGAGCCATCGCCCTTGGCAAACTGGTCCTGAAGCGAGAAAATAAAATTAAATAACGATTAAAATATTGTGAGTAACGTTCGCACAGTCTCGGATACGAAACGAGATTTCTACAGCCATCACACCCGCCCAATTAACTCGATTTACCGACGGGTGGTAGAAGAATTGATGGTAGAAATGCACTTGTTGTCGGTTAATGTGGATTTTGAGTACGATCCCATCTATGCCTTGGGAGTGGTGACATCCTTCAACCGCTTTATGGAAGGCTATAAACCAGAAGCAGATAAACAGTCAATTTTTGCCGCCTTATGTCAAGCCGTAGGGGGGAGTTGCCAAGGTTACAAAGAGGATGGGGAAAAGATATTGCTCATTGCCAGACGTTTATCTGGTAATGAAATCATCTCATGGTTGAGTCGCCCAACCTCCATAGAGAGAAGCCTGGATTTGCCCAACACCTTAAGCGCAATCGCAGAAAATCCTAAATTTAAGTACAGCCGACTCTTTGCCATTGGTTTGTTTACGCTCCTCGAAGAAGCTGACTCGGAGTTAGTGAGAAATCAAAAGCAACTCAATGAGGTACTACAGGAAATCAGTCAATCCCTAAACCTCCCACAAGAGAAGGTACAAAAAGATTTGGAATTGTATCGCAGCAACTTGGAAAAAATGGCCCAGGTTCAAAGTGCGATGGCAGATATTGTACAAGCCGATCGCAAAAAACGCGAACAACGCCTCCAAGACAAAAATCAACCAGAAACTTCTGCTCCTGACGATATGATTTCCGATCGAAAGGTTAGAGGTTAGCCTTAGAGTTGATGTAGGGGTGAAGTATGGGAAGGATATCAAAAGTTAAAAAAATCAATGATTTACACCCATATCCTTCACCCTTACCCTAATCTCTAGGTCAAATTTTAGACTTTGAAGACACGCCCGATAACCCCGACAAAAGCTAAAATTAAACCAACGATCGTAATCGTTCAATTAGTCGATCCGCTTGCACCAATCCTTCAATCCTCTCTACAGGTTGAGCATTCTTGAATAGTACCAAGGTTGGTAAGGCATTAATCTGGTACTGAGAGGCTAGATTAGGATATTTATCTGTATCAATTTTGACAATTTGCACGCGCCCCTTGAGTCGATCGCCTACTTGCTCTAAAATGGGAGCCATCATTTGACACGGACCGCACCATGTCGCGTAGAAATCCACCAAGACGGGAAGATCGGAACCAGATAGGAGTGCGTCGAAACTGGTAAACTGCTTTTTAACTGCCATTGGAAAAAACCCTTAATCTTTTGGCTCGATTCTAGTGCAAAATGCAAAAGCAGCCTAATTGAGACGATATTACAAGGGGAATTAATCATGGAACCACAACAAACACCTTCATCGCAGTTAACCGATCGGGTTGCTATTGTAACAGGTGCTTCGCGAGGGATTGGTAGAGCGATCGCAATTGCCTTGGCAGGAGCAGGTGCTAAGGTAGTCGTAAACTACGCAGCTTCAAGCAGTGCAGCCGACGAAGTGGTGGCGGCGATTGCCGAAAGTGGGGGAGAGGCGATCGCAATTCAAGCCGATGTGTCTAAAATTGAACAGATAGACGCTCTTGTCAGTCAAACAATCGAAAAATTTGGACGGATTGACGTATTAGTTAATAACGCCGGAATTACCCGCGATACCCTCCTGTTGCGGATGAAGCCAGAAGATTGGCAAGCCGTAATTGACTTAAACCTGACAGGCGTTTTTTTATGTACCAGAGCAGTAAGCAAAATCATGCTCAAACAAAAGTCAGGTCGTATCATTAATATTGCCTCAGTTTCTGGACAAATGGGCAATCCCGGTCAAGCAAATTATAGCGCAGCGAAAGCAGGTGTCATTGGTTTTACTAAAACAGTGGCGAAGGAATTAGCAACTCGCGGGATTACAGTCAATGCAGTTGCACCAGGATTTATTGCTACCGATATGACGAGTGACTTAAAATCTTCAGAAGAGATTATCAAGGCGATTCCTCTAGGGCGTTATGGCACACCGGAGGAAGTGGCGGGGATG
>DOIX01000171.1:12500-12659 GCA_003511885.1 Cyanobacteria bacterium UBA11153 | reverse complement strand
TAACGTGTCTTGGTAGTGCTATAGTAAGGCACAAGCCAAGGTACTTGGTGATTACTTCAAAGTATCGCCGACGCTGTTTATTTGAGACAATGGAGAGTGGAGTAAGATTTCCTGCCCCCCCTTCCCTTTGTAGCTCGCTCCCCCTTCCCTTGTAGGGAA
>DOIX01000171.1:12091-12265 GCA_003511885.1 Cyanobacteria bacterium UBA11153 | reverse complement strand
GGGCTGGGGGGTTAGGTTTTTTGGCTATCAAGATAAAGTATTTCCTAATTTATCCGCAATCCCCTCAATCCAAATCTCATCTTGTTTCGTATAACTGCGAGGAGCATTTGCCCCTAAAATTAACACACCAGCATTACCTATAGGTTGACAAATGACACCTTGAGTATTTTCTGG
>DOIX01000171.1:11267-11868 GCA_003511885.1 Cyanobacteria bacterium UBA11153 | reverse complement strand
TTTTCTGGCAAATAGTCAAATTCTATCTTGCCGGGATAAAGTGCCAGGTTAACTAAATAAACGGGTTTTTGCTTTTCTAGTACCCGCTGCATAATCGCGCCCGGTTTCACTTCTGAATTTTTGCCCAGAATGCCGCGCCGGAGCAAGACTTTACCTTGATAGAAAACAACTAGCGATCGCGTTACTGTATTGGTTAATAATAAATGTGATGCCCAAGCTAGCTCTGTTTTTACTAGCTCCGGTAAATCTGGTGCAAGTTCAAATCCTTCTTCACCAATTAAATCTACCGCATCGGGCGATCGCGGTTGGACTTGCTGCCATAATAATCCCGTTAGAATTAACACTGCACAAACAATCACCCCCACCGCATCAGAGCGAGCCTGAGAGTCGGTGAGCTGAGGCGTAAGTATCCGGTTGACAAATAGCAGATTTCCTGCTATACCGCCAACAATAAAGGGTAACAGTCGGAGTAGAGAATTGCGATCGCGTTTTGTCATTGGTTGCTGGTTAAAGGTTATCGGCAATGGACAATTGTCCATTCACAGTTGGGCAATCTGAGTAACTATAGCAACCACCAGAGCGGTTAGGACACAGAGAGATT
>DOIX01000171.1:4866-10993 GCA_003511885.1 Cyanobacteria bacterium UBA11153 | reverse complement strand
AATGCTTCACCCTCCCTTCACTGTTGATGCCTTAACTGCATTGTCTACTGCTATATCAACTATCAACTGTCAACTGCAATAATTACTCCTCTCCAGGCTCAATAATCCGTTGGAATAAATATCCCGTACCCCGTGCAGTAAGAATTAACTCTGGATTACTAGGATCGTCTTCCAACTTAGCGCGTAATCGGGAAATATGGACATCCACCACGCGAGTATCCACGTGACGTTCCGGCGTATAACCCCAAACTTCTTGTAAAATCTCAGAACGGGAGAAAGGTTCCCCAGAGCGACTGACTAATAATTCCAAGAGACTAAACTCCATCCCCGTCAGGCGGATGCGCTCGTCTCCCTTATAAACCTGACGCTTATTAGTGTCAATTTTAATACTGGCAACGTGGATGACACCAGAGCTAGGAATTCCCGAAGCACCCACTTTATCAACTCGTCGCAATACAGAGCGAATCCGGGCTTCTAACTCTTTAGGAGAAAAGGGCTTCACCACATAGTCATCTGCACCCAACTCCAATCCAGTAATCCTATCCGCCACATCACCTAGCGCCGTGAGCATAATGATGGGGATATCAGACTCCTTGCGCAACTCTTGACAGACACCATAACCATCCAGTTTCGGCATCATCACATCCAACACAACCAAGTCAGGCTCAGTATTGCGAAATGTTTCTAAGGCTTCTTCCCCATCAGCAGCAGTAACGACATCGTAACCAATCATCGAGAGGCGAGTTTCCAGGATGCGGCGGATACTAGCTTCATCATCCACCACCAGAATTTTTTCTTTATGAATTTCCAATTTACTCAATACTCCTCAAATAACGTCTGTGAATTGTTAATTTATCATCGGCTTATCTCTACAATATAACGATGTACGACAATTTTTTTAGAGATGGAGGATCGAGGGTGAAGGAAGAAGGGAGAAAAGTCCAAGACTTCCGACTGCCAACTTCCAGGTGAGGGATTATGGGATAGATGGACAATTCCAGAATCATTCTATTCCTGTTTGTCTCTCTCACAAGTCTCACTTCCCCTTCAGATTTTTTAACGTTCCTCAGTCTGAGTTTGTTTGAGTCTTAAGCATTGTTTAACATTTTTGAAAATCAGGAGAGGGGGATGCCTAAGTCTAAGTCTGTATATATCTGTAGTGCCTGTGGTGCTGAGTCTGGGCAATGGTATGGGAAATGTCCATCTTGCAATACTTACAACTCCTTGGAAGAGAGTTTTTTACTCCCCGCAACTAATATTAATCGCGGTGGTTGGCAATCTAATAGCCATTCTCATCCTCAGTCAGTAACTACAGGAAAGACTAAACCTCGATCCGCTCTCAAATTTTCGGAAATTTCTGATAATGTTCAGGTACGGTTTCCATCAGGTTATAGTGAATTCGATCGGGTTCTTGGTGGGGGTGTGGTTCCGGGTTCTTTAGTATTGATTGGTGGCGATCCTGGTATTGGTAAGTCTACACTACTTTTACAAGTGGCACATAAAATTGCGACGGAACATTGCGTCCTTTATGTTAGTGCAGAAGAGTCTGGACAACAGGTGAAAATCCGTGCGTCTCGTTTGGGTGTCTGTGAGAAGCCTCTTGATGTGAATAATATCAAAAAGAAAAGGGGGAATGTAGCAGGAAATGGAAAGGGACAAACTCCTGATGAAGATGGCAATAATTCTGGGAATGATAGTAAAGTATCGCAGCTTAATGATGCCGATCTTTACGTTTTAGCGGAAACTGATTTGGAAGAGATTTTGCGGGAGTTAGAATCTTTAAGACCGCAGGCAGCGATAATTGATAGTATTCAAACTATTTATTTGGCTTCTTTAGCTTCTGCACCGGGTTCCGTGGCACAGGTGAGGGAATGTACTTCGGCTTTGATGCGGGTAGCAAAGCGGGCAAATATTACTTTATTAATTGTGGGACATGTGACTAAGGAAGGCGCGATCGCAGGTCCGAGGGTTTTGGAACATTTAGTGGATACTGTATTATATTTTGAGGGCGATCGTTTTGCTTCTCATCGGTTACTCCGCTCCGTGAAAAATCGCTTCGGTGCTACTCATGAAATCGGTATTTTTGAAATGGCGGATAAGGGTTTAGAGGAAGTTTTAAATCCGTCTGAGTTATTTTTAGGTAATCGGGATGAAATGAGTCCGGGAACGGCTACTGTGGTGGCTTGTGAAGGGACTCGCCCCATTTTGGTTGAATTGCAAGCATTAGTTGCCCCGGCAAGTTATGGTGCGCCACGGAGGTCAACGACAGGGATTGATTATAGTCGATTGCAGCAAATTCTCGCCGTTTTGGAAAAGCGGGTGGGGATTCCTTTATCAAAATTGGATGCTTATGTAGCGACGGCGGGAGGGTTAGCGGTAGAGGAACCCGCAACAGATTTAGGAGTAGCGATTGCTGTTGTTGCCAGTTTTCGCGATCGCGTTGTCGATCCGCGTACTGTTATGATCGGGGAAGTGGGTTTGGGCGGACAAGTTCGTTTAGTTTCTCAGATGGAATTACGCTTAAAAGAAGCAGCTAAATTGGGATTTAAACGGGCAATTATTCCCAAAGGTCAAGCTTTACCAGATTTAGGTTTAGAAATTGTCCCTGTCGCTAGAGTTTTAGATGCGATTATTGCCGCTTTACCTGGCGGTTTGCGACAGAATGAGGATGAAGATGAAGATGATGAATAGTTGATAGTTGATAGTTGATAGGGGCTTTCTGGCTAGGGAGATAGGGGAATAAGGGGAAAAATTTCTCCCATGTCCCCCATGTCCCCCTTATCCTCATTCCCTTCTACAAGGGGCGATAAACGCGATAATTGATTTGAGGGAAGATATTATCAATTTCTGCGACTTTTTCTAACCAACCACTGTCAATCTTGCCCATGTTGATATCATCGTAAAGTTTATTAAAGCGCATCAGGTGCGATCGCGTCCGTCGGACTGCATAAGGTACCATTGTCCCTGTCCGCATAATAAACGCCCAATCGGAAGATTGTGCCAAGAGAAGTTCTCGTGCAGCTTGATTGAGCGCTTTCCACTCCAACTCATCAGCAGCTTCCCGTTTCCCCAACTCAATCATCCTTTCGGCGGCTTTATGGAGATGAGGATAAATCCAGGTATTAGTTTCATTCAACCAATATTCGTGGAAACCCTTATAACCCCAACTTGACTGAGAAGGGCGACAAACTTGCTGAGTCTGATTATTCCGTAAATAATCAGGCAAATGAGTCATTTCATAAGTATTCTGATCGTACCAAGACTTACGGAAGAGGTAATCAATAAACCAAGGCCCCTCATACCACCAGTGACCGAATAATTCCGCGTCATAAGGCGATACAATAATCGGGGGACGCTGCATAATTCCCGCCAAATGTTCGGCTTGCTGTTTCCGGTTAAACATGAAGTTTCCCGCATGTTCCGCTGCTTTTTCTCTAGCCCAATAGGGATCGTACAACGCTTTATCAGCTAATCCCAAACCCCGACCTGTAATTTTGTGATATTTAATCCCGGTATTTTTCCGCTGCCCATTGGGCATGATGTAGGGTTTAATGTACTCGTATTCAGCTTCCCACCCTAAATCCTTGTAAAATTCCCGATATTCTGGCGAGCCGGGATAACCTACTTCTGATGACCAAACTTGTTGAGAAGATTCGTGATCTCGACCAAATGCCGCCACACCTGTTTCAGTATAAATGGGAGCATAAGTCCCAAAACGGGGACGGGGACGAGCATATAAAATCCCGTGTCCATCAGTAAGGAAGTAGCGCAAGCCTGCATCGGCTAACATTCTTTCTACGCCTTCATAGTAGGCGCATTCTGGTAGCCAAATTCCTTTCGGTGGACGACCAAAATTTTGCTCGTAATGTTCGCAAGCCACCTGAATTTGGGCCCAAACCGCCTCGGGGTACATCTTCATCAGAGGGAAGTACCCATGAGTCGCACCGCAGGTGATAATTTCCAGATTATTGCTATCGAGGAATTGCTTAAATGCCGTCACCAGATCCGCATTATACCGTTCCCAGGTTTGGCGAATCTCGCTAAACTCCTTAATGTAGTGTTCGGCAAGATAGCGAAGATGACCGTTATGTTGGTTGTGTTCGGCTTCTTTCTCCACCAACTCTTCCAGTAGCGCTAGATGTGCATCATAGCGTTCTTGCAGTAGAGGATCTCGCAGCATGGACACCAAAGGGGGTGTCATGCTCATCGTTATTTTGAAATCAATCCCATCCCGCTTTAACCCTTCAAAGACATGGAGGAGAGGGATATAGGTTTCCGTAATGGCTTCAAAGAGCCATTCTTCTTCGAGAACATAGTCACTTTCCGGATGTCGGACGAAAGGCAGATGGGCGTGAAGGACGAGGGCAACGTAGCCAGTAGCCATGATGAATTTGTAGTTTTGAGTGGATTACTAACTATAATTGAGGCTAGCTAGGGAAATTTTACAGTATTTTAAGATTTTAGACTGGAAAGGGTAGAAGCGGATTATCAAGAGTTAGATTGTGTTGAGAATCTAAAATAGATATTAAAAGATCCCCCCCACCGTCTTAACCCGAACATCCCTGAGACTTACCCACCTAGGGGTGAGAAACCCGGTCTCTCCGTCAATAGTCCCCAAACCGAGGATTTTTCGTAGAAACTGGCTTGATTAGTGTAAGTACTATAGCGCTATGCCTGCGGCAGGCTACGCCAACGCGCTGATGTATTGACAAATTTAAGGAACTGAGAATCGCTCAAACCCTAATGGGACAAGCTTTTTTATTCCCTATTCCCTGTTTTTCTCAAAGAGCGCTTCGCGCTATAACTCCCTCAAACCTATGATGTCTAGTGCCAACACCAAATTTCATGCACGCCGTTATTGACAAGTTTACGGATTCAGAAGCCTCCCTACAGCTATTGCTGTTTATCGATGAACGTCCCACTTCGAGGAAACATATCCATCGTATCCGCAGTTATCTGGAAACCTTAAGGGCAGATTACCCTTTTGAGTTGATGCTCATTAGTGTTGGGGAACATCCTTATCTAGCGGAACATTTCCGCCTAGTTGCCACCCCAGCACTGATTAAGATTCATCCCCCACCCCGACAAACCCTTGCCGGGAGTAATTTGATTGCTCAACTCAAAAGTTGCTGGATTCGCTGGCAACGCTCCGCAGAGGAATACCAAGCACAGCAACCTAAAGAGGTATTGGAGCGCTCATCTACTGCTAATTCGGATCCGATCTTACCAGGAACTAGAGATTCCCTCGCTTCTTCTATTGAATTAATTCAACTTACTGACGAAATTTTTCGCCTCAAACAAGAAAAAGCAGAACTTTTGGAGCAACTGCAATTCAAAGACCAAGTTCTGTCTATGCTGGCTCACGACTTGCGCAGTCCTTTAACGGCTGCTTCAATTGCCCTGGATACCTTGGAATTAGAACAAAAGCAAAAAAGCGATCGCATCTCTTCTGAGTTGACACCTGCTCTCAAAGCGCGGTTATTTGCACAAGCACGGAATCAATTCCGGGCTATGGATAAGCTTATCGCTGATATCTTGCAATCGACGAAGGGGAGTGCTGCTGATTTTCAGCTCCAACCTCGCAAACTGGCTTTAGCACCAATTTGTCAGGATATCTTGGCTCAGATGAAGGAGCAGTTTCAAGTTAAATCTCAGGAAGTGGAAACGGATATTCCGCAAAACTTACCCTTTGTCTATGCCGATAGCGAGTTGGTGCGTCAGGTAATTGTGAATCTATTAGATAATGCGATTAAATATACGCCTGAAGGAGGAAAAATTCAAGTTTCTATTCTCCACCGCACGGCTCAGAAAATTCAGGTGAGTATTTGCGATAATGGTCCGGGTATCCCTGAAGAAAATCGCGATCGCATTTTTGAAGATCGTTTCCGTTTAGAGCGAGATGAGGGTAAAGATGGATATGGTTTAGGTTTATCTCTCTGCCAAAAAATCATTCGCGCTCATTATGGTCGGATTTGGGTTGATTCAGGGGTTAAGGGGGGTGGCTGTTTTCATTTTACGCTGCCAATTTATCGTTAATTAAATATTCGCTCACATTCCGTACTAAACCGTTACGCATTTAATTTATCTGTTTTGAATGAGGGGATCTGGGGAGAAGGTTTGATGACTT
>DOIX01000171.1:0-4649 GCA_003511885.1 Cyanobacteria bacterium UBA11153 | reverse complement strand
CCTAACTTGAAAATATCCGGTTTAAATCCGCAGCAGCTTATCTATTAAGTCTAGCGCTCTCATTTTGATCTAACAGGGTGACAAGGATAAATTTGCCGTAAAGCGGCAATAATCTGACTATTAGCCTCTGGAAAAGAAAAATCCTCGATTTCATCTAACGTCACCCATCGAATTTCATCGCATTCCACTGTTTGAGGAACACCAGCCAGGTGACGACAATGATGTACTATTAACCTAACACTAAAATGACTGTAATCACGATCGATAGTAATCAAGAAATCTCCAACTTCAATATCAATCGCTAATTCTTCCTTAATTTCCCGTTTAATACAAGCTTCTACAGTCTCACCAGCTTCTATCTTACCACCAGGAAACTCCCACAAACCACCCAAAAGTCCCTCAGCACGTCGGCGATCGATTAAAATTTGTCTTTGGTCATTCCAAATTACACCAACGCCAATAGTTTTCTGAGGTAAGGAAGGAGATAAGCTGGTGTTCATGTCAAGGGAAAGATATTTTTGAGATTTGAGGTTTGAGTTTGGGTTTTTGAGGAATGAGTTTTCATTCAAAACTAAGAATTCATTCCTCAAACCTGTATCTATAATTAAACATCATCTGAAGAATGGGATTCTGCCATTTGCAATGACTTTTCAAATACCATACGCTGTTCGGCATTCCGTAAGAAATAGCCACTCATCATTGCTGAAGCGAGCAAACGTCCCAGATGTTCTCTGTTGGTACTAATCGTGACACCAAAATGTTCTGAAGGGAGATTACCGAGCAATCCTACTATATTTCGTTCCATCACCTGAAACACTTCCGAAGATGTCGGTTTGGATAGATGGGCAACGATTTCTGGACTCATGGATTGGACATACTGCCACAGCAGGTTACTTTCTCCATTACCTTCAAAAAACTCAGGGGCGCGATCGGATGTGTTATTCACCAGTTACCTCCTAGCAATGATTCTCTCCCCTCTTCCCACCGAGGGGAGAAAACGCTTGTTGTATCTATCTCTACTAGATTAGTTTCTCTGAATCTAATTTAACAAGTAAATTGCGATCGCCAAGTAGGTAGAACCGAACTCCTCCTATCGGATTGTCGCACTTCTTGCTTTTTAGTTGTTGGTTGTTGGTTATCAACTCAAAACTCTCCTTCTCACTCAACATTGCGAGGATCCGCTGTCCGACTTCCCACTAACTTGCTGCGATATATTCTCGCATATCAGATTTGCGCTTGCGGAGTTTGGCGAGGGATTCTCGTTCGATTTGTCGCACCCTTTCCCGGCTGATATTAAGGGTTTCACCAATTTTCGCCAGAGTCATGGGTTGACCATCTTTTAAACCAAATCGCAGCATTAACACATCTCGTTGTTGAGGTGTCAGCTCCGCCATCAGTGACTCTAAATCAGTTTGCATAGCTGATTGATTTGCGAAGTCTTCTGGTGAAGGTCCAGTATCTTCGAGCAAATCTACCAGCTCCGTATCGAGATTATCCCCTACCCGGAGATCCAAAGACAAGGGTTGGCGAGCTTTTTCCAGGTATTCCCTCACTTGTTGCTTGGTCAATTGTAATTCCTGTGCCAACTCGCTGATGGTGGCTGCGCGTCCATGTCTTTGGGATAGTTCCCGCTGTGCCCGTTTAATTTTATTTAGTTTTTCGGTAATATGGATGGGGAGGCGAATTGTTCTGCCTTTTTCTGCGATCGCTCTAGTAATTGCTTGTCGAATCCACCAGTAGGCGTAAGTAGAAAAGCGATAACCTTTAGAGGGGTCAAATTTTTCCACACCTCGCTGCATTCCAATTGTCCCTTCCTGGATTAAGTCCAGCAAGTCTACATTTCGCTTAATATACTTTTTCGCTACCGCTACCACTAGGCGCAAGTTTGCTTCCACCATCTTCCGCTTGGCTCTTTCTCCAGCTACGATGCAGGCATTTAACTCGCTTTCTGATATAGAGGCAGCTTCTGCCCATCCTGATAAAGTTGGTTCTTCGCCCAATTGGGCAGCAAGGGATTCTTTTATTTCCTGCAAAGTACTTAATCGTTGTACCTGTTTGCCATAAACAATTTCTTGTTCATGGGTGAGCAATGGCACTCGACCAATTTCTCGAAGGTAAGTACGAACTAGGTCAGTAGAGGTTTGAGCAGTTTTCATAGTACTCGATCTTTGGTTAATTAAGTTCAAACAAATATCCTGGTTGCGATCCCAGTTAGCCCCAGATATTCACAGTTTTTTGTCCATGACAGATTATCTATTTATTTAGAGATGGGGATATCTGTAACTAATTGGTTACAGCGAATGCAATCGCGAATCTAACCCAGTACGCAAGGTACTTAGTCGGGCAAACTCTAGACTTTAAAGAGCAAGCGCTCTATTCGGTACTCCGAATTAGCGTCGGGTAGTTTGCAACTGTTTTCTCAAACTCTTGAACCAATCTTACCACATCGTTAAGTAATGTAACAATACATGAGGCAAGGCAGAGTTTATCAAAGATACCTGATATGAGACTGGGGGTTGACTCTATACCAAAAATCACACCTTCAACCATTGAAATGCTTGCTGTGAATAGCTTATAGGGTTTGAGGATGCCCTAACCAGCTTGGCGACTGCTATATCTGTGGCGTGCAGGGAGTGGAAAAGAGAGGTTGTCTGTCATAATGATTGGTTGGTGAGAGGGAGCGGCGGTGTCACCATGACATTATCGAGGACAGAATTTAAGCAGTTAACGACACCAAATCTGCTTTGCAGTTATATCTATATGTTCCATCTACCAAATTTAAGTTTTGCTGTAAGGCAATTCCATTGATTTGAACTGTACCTTTAGCATTATTCACAATTCAGGAGTCAGAAGGAAAATAAGGTTTTCAGCAGTTTTTATGTTCGCGAACCAATCGAAAACCCTAGATTGTGTCCGGTGAATTGAGTATAATATAAAGTATAAAGCTCGCCGTGTCTCCCCCACGTCAGCCCTAATTATGGGTATATGAGAAAATAGAAAAAAACAGCGGGTAGCTTCGACGCAAGCCCATCCTAAACATCACGATTAATGAATCAAACTATCTGGATTGCCAGACACGGCAACCGTCTCGACTTTGTTCACCCCGAATGGTTTAACACCGCAGAACATCCTTACGATCCACCACTGTCAGAAGATGGTATAATTCAAGCCCAAGAACTAGGTCAACGGTTAGCAGGCGAAAAAATTAGACATATTTTCGCATCACCTTTTTTACGAACCGTACAAACTGCCGATAAAGTTGCCCAAATTCTCGATTTACCAATTAAAATAGAATCTGGTTTGAGTGAATGGCTCAATCCAGATTGGATGAAAAATGACCCACAAAAACTGCCGATGGAGGTTTTGCAAGAGCAATTTCCTCGTATCGATCCCATTTATAGATCTCGCATCACCCCTCATTATCCAGAAAATAGCGATCGCCTAATCCAACGAACAGGCGAAATAGCAAAGCAACTAGCCGCTGAATTCTCAGATGATATCCTACTCGTCGGTCATAACACATCCGTAATTGGTGCTGCCTGGGGACTCTTAGGTAGTCAAGAGAATATTAAAGCGCCTTTATGTTGCCTAGTGAAACTTGTCCAAAAAGGAAATAAATGGATTATTCAACTCAATGGCGATACCTCTCACCTGAGTGAAACCAAAGTTTCCTTGAAATAAAAGTTTTATATGGCGTTATTGGTTTTTGGTTGTTATAGTAATTTACTAAAATAGTGTTACAAATTACCCTCACCCCCAAAAAATATGTGTGGCAGATTTACTCAAAGCAAACTCGGAAATGCGATCGCAGAAATTTTTCAATTAACAGAGGTTCCTGCCCTCACCCCTAGATATAATATTGCACCTACCCAATCTGTAGCAACTATTTTAAAAACTGTCGCATTAGAAGAAAAACAGTTAAAAATGTTGCATTGGGGCTTAATTCCCAGTTGGGCAAAAGATAGGAGCATCGCTGTTAAACTGATCAATGCCAGAGCTGAAACAGTATCGATTAAGCCTGCTTTTCGCAGTGCTTTTCGACAACGGCGCTGTCTGGTATTAGCCGATGGTTTTTATGAATGGCAGCAACAGGAGAATAAAACCATAAAACAGCCCTTTTATTTCCGTTTTCGTGATGAACATCCCTTTGCTTTAGCTGGATTATGGGAATCTTGGCAAGACGTAACTGGGAAGATAATTGATTCTTGTACTATCCTTACTACCGAAGCTAACAAATTAGTCAGTTCTATTCACCATCGAATGCCCGTAATTCTTAACCCTGCTGATTACGATTTATGGCTGGATCCAGGAGTCAAAAAATTAGAAGTATTGCATAATCTGTTACGTCCTTATCCCACCGACGATCTGATTAGTTACCCTGTAACCAAAGCAGTAAACAATGCCAATTATGATAGTGTTTCATGTATTGATAGACTTGAATCAAGTTAACAATGAAATACTAATCAATTATCCTGCTCCGAAAAACCTAGGCATAACTAGGCATTCCTCGATTTTTGCCCCAAGTCGGCCTGTGTAGTCTCAGTCATAAATGACTGCGTTGATTTGGTCATGACACCTAATAGTACTCGTTGGGGATTGTTTAATGTGTTAAAGTCTTTTGGATTGCCCCTGACAACGGGGACTGGGGG
>DOIX01000395.1:5903-6043 GCA_003511885.1 Cyanobacteria bacterium UBA11153 | reverse complement strand
CAGGGGTATGGAGAATGGGGATGACATTAATATAACAGACACAATCGGATTATGGCAAGTGGACTCATTCGAGATTATTCCGTTTTTCGGCGATCAAAACATCATGGAAGCTGAGAACCCCTAGTGCAGGTGGGCAGAAA
>DOIX01000395.1:0-5621 GCA_003511885.1 Cyanobacteria bacterium UBA11153 | reverse complement strand
ACTTCTGCCGCGCTGCACTAGACTGTCAGGGCAGAAACGTAGCCGCAAGGTTACCGATAAGGAGGGCTGCTGGGGTGGGACGCATCCTGGAGGCAATGATAAAGTTTATATTTATATTCTCCAGCCCATCCGCGCCCATCGGGAAAACAATCTTGTGACTCTGGCTCAATGGGGGCACGAAAATCTATTAACCACAAGTCTAATGGTCTCTCTATCTGGCTGAGTGTTTTTTGCAATATTGCCACAGCTTTAGTATAAGTCCTGGTCGTTGCTTCTCGATCGGCCAAGAAAAATTTAATGTCGCTGCCGGAAGAATTACTATGGGATAGCTGCTTGAATTTCCAAGCTAGCCCCATCATTCTTCCGGTTTGTCCGTGGTGCTTGTGGGTAGTAGCGATGAAAATGGGATGGTGAGATTTTTGTTGGATAATGGGAGCGAGGATATCTGGACGGTGGTTTTGCAGGTAACCCAAATTGCCTGTTGCCGTCAATCCACCTAATAATCCCATTAGCCAAATACAGGTAACGAGTCTTTTGCCGTTTTCTCTGATTAATTGGGAGTTGGGGAGGCTAGCAATGGATAATCGGGAGATGAGCCGTGACATGAAACTGGGAAGCTGGACAAAATTATGCCCCTTGTCTATTTTTGCTGTTGGGCTTGCTAATTCTTGACCATTCGGTTGATGGGATTCCCATACTCCGGCAAGGATTACCCCTAACCAAGCGATAATGGCAGGAAAATAGACGAATTGAAAGCGCGCTGCCAAAGTTAAGTCCATACCCAAGCCGTAGGTAAAAAGCAAAGACAGGGCGATCGTACTGATAATATATCTTTCTAGTACTTCTACTGCGACATAGGCATCTGGATTTTCCCGCTGTATTTGCCAACCTCTGACTAGACTAGGCCAAATCGAGACAAAAAATACGATCGTGACTAGACCAGAAATTACTACTATCAATGTCGGTACAATCGTTATGGCAGAAGGCAGGAGCAACACCATACTCGCCATCCACATCCCCAGCCTTCCAATTGGGGCAAACCATTCCACCGTGGGATTGCCATCATAAATCCAATTGGTTGGTTCGCTGCCATTAATTGATTGAAAGGTAGGTAACCATACCAAACAACCAAAAATTGTACCTATTCCTACTCCATAAATGCGTCGCCAATATGGTTTGGCTAAAATCGGCCATCCTACCTTACTTCTTTGCCAATCTTGCCCAGCTTGACTTAACAATACAATACCAGCAGCACATATAACAAGGCTAAAAAAATAATGAGTCGCCATCCCTAAACTATTAATAACTACCCACACAAATCCTATCCATCCCGGCAGTATTTCTTTCCTTTTAACTACTGTAACTGTATAAATTAAACAAGAAAGAGAAGCAATTACCAATAAACTTGCCCAAGTGTAATGACGGGCATCCCTAGCCAGAAAAATACCATAAGGAGAAACCGCCATCATTCCTGCCATAATATGACCTACTAAACGGGAACGAAAAGCCAAACAACCCAACCCAAACATAGCTGGAATTGACGCAACTCCCAATAAAGCAGGCAAGGCACGCGCCGCCCAGATTGACGCTAATCCATCAAGAGTAGAAAATAGCTTCATCCACAAATTTGCCAAAACAAAATAGACAGGAGGATGGGTACTCTCTGCCATTAAATGTTCCATAACTAGATCGATACCCCTATCAGGTAAAGGCATCAGAGGTTCTAGCAAAACATCCGAATTAATCAAACTATTGAGGGGCACAGAAAGAAAGCTATTCCCCAGACTAAATGCGATGGTGGCACATTCATCTGTCCACGGGGGCAGAGCCGCCAGAAAAGCAAAGCGCAGGATACCACCAATACCTATCCAGATTAAAAGTAGCAGCCAATCAAAGCAACGATTCTGGATCTGATTTTTTAACCAATAACGACTAGACATGGATTAATCCATTTTTTTTGTATTTTGATGTGACCAAGCTACGGGAGCATTTAAACTGTATATTCTCAAAAATGGTAAATTATCCCAAATCTGAAAACTGATTACTGGTTGACACGGAAGGAAAAAAAATGCGATAACCAGACACGCTGTCTGGATACCGCGACACGAGAATCGATCCTAGCTATCGAGATAGCTTAAACTCAAAGGATCGTACTTAAAGGCTTGTCCTTAAAGGCTTTTACTTAAAGGCTTGCATTTAAACGCCAGGAATTAAAAGCTTGCACTTAAATGCCAGCACATCAGAAGAATAGGTGTGTTTAGCCCAATCGATGTTTCTATCTATCTCAGACTAGGGAGAGGCTGCACCACCACCTTCGGGTGGCTTTTCACCACCACCACCACAAGCTGTCACTCCAATACCTAGAGTGAATACTAAAAGTAACATCGCGATCAATCTCTTGTTCATACACTCCCCTTTATCTAAAGACTGCTTGGCACTCCCACGAGTTAACCGCATGGGATTCTTGCTTCATCGGGTTTGGTCAGTCCAGAACCAAAGCTCTAAACCTCGTCCAGATTCCCCTCCACAAGCATCTGTTTAACGTCCACTGACTGCCAAACAGCAGACAGATGCTATGATAGCTTACTACAACTATCTATTTTTAGCATGACCGATTATTTTTGAGGAGATTCTGGGACAAAAATCCCTCATATTGGGTTAATCGAGGCCATACATCCCCATATAGATCAGCAGTACTAACATATATTTTCGACATATCCGCCCCGATTGGACGAGCAATTCTGGATTTTCAGAAATTTCAGAATTATCCACCATCAAGCTAGACAGCGTTTCTAGCCCAGTTTATTTGTCAATCCCGATTTCCCAAACCAAGAATTTTTCCCAAAAACCCAGTTAATCGACTGAAAGAATCAAATGGTAATCCCGATTGGGTGTGATGCCCAACAAGACAGGTACAAACCCATAGCGTAGGATGGCTATATTAAGTACCATTTTTAACCGCCACCAACATATTTCGGGAATAGGAGATTCCAAATGAATGCCGCCTCTCGCTCAGTTACACCCCAACCACGCCAACCCAAACGCTCTCCAGCTTCGGCTAAGGCAACTCCATCGAGAAATTTGCCCAACCCAAGTCAGACTAATTCATCTGGGCGCAGCCATATTCATGGCACAAATGCCAGAATGTCTCGTACCCAGCCTGCCCACACCAAGGTAATCGATTTATCCAGAGCCACCCCCACCTCGAATCGCAGCCAAGGGCAGAAGGTAGAAAAGCTCAACACCTCGCGAGAAATGATGCCCAGTTGGTTGCGATCGCTATTATTAGTACAGCGCACTTCCGATTTAATCGCCTTCTTGCTCTGTTTTACCACCCTCATCCTCTATTCTTGGACTGTTTATACTCAGCAGCAATGGACTAAGGCTTTCCGCCAACTCGAAACTTTACAACGTAACGAACGACAACTCACCACAGCTAACGCTGTCATGAAAGACAAGTTAGCTCAAGAAGCTGAAAACCCAGGGACGGGTTTAGTCAACCCTTCTCAAAACAACACTATCCTGCTCCCCCCCACACAGGAACGAAAAATTAAGAAAGATAACACCCAAACTCCTCAGTCAGATCCAGTGGGAAAAACACCCCTTGGATACTAAATTAGTCATGGCTAATAGCTAATCGCTCATGGCTAATCGCTCATAGCTAATCTTCTCCCCATTCCCCACTCCCCATTTTCCCTGCCCCAATGATCAAAGTCTCGCAACAGCCAAATTTTAGACTGCTCCTAATTTGGGTAATCATGATCGCAGGCTGCGGTGGGCTACTGCTTAATTTGTATCGGCTGCAAATAGCAGAAGCACCCAGTCTCAAAGAAAAAGCCAGTAAGCAGCAAATGGTTTACATGCGCCCCTTTGTCCCCCGCCGTGCGATTATTGACCGTAATGGGAATGTTTTAGCAACGGATCGGAAAGTTTATACACTCTATGCTCACCCCAAATTATTCAAGATTTCTCAAGCGAAGGTGGCAGAGCTAGTAGCACCAATTTTGAATAGATCCCCAGCTAATTTGGAAAAACTATTCAAGAAACAACGTAGCGGGATTCTCGTTAGCTATACCTTAACAGAAGATTTAGCAGATAAAATTGCCAGACTGAGCCTTGATGGTTTAGAACTAATTCAAAAATATTCCCGTCTTTATCCCCAACAGGAATTAGCCGCCGATATAGTAGGCTATGTAGATGTGGATCATCGCGGACAAGCAGGAATTGAATATTCTCAGCAGAATTTATTAGAAAGAGAAGTAAAAACACTCAGACTTAACCGTGCTGGTAATGGGGCCTTAATGCCCGACCATATTCCTGAAGGTTTTCTCCATTTTGACGATTTACAATTAAAACTAACTATTGATAGTCGCCTCCAAAGGGCAGCGCGTGCCGCACTGAAGGAAAAAGTTAAAGAATTTAAAGCCAAACGGGGGATCGTCATCGTGATGGATGCACTAGATGGTTCCCTATTAAGCCTAGTTTCTGAGCCAACTTATAACCCAAATCGCTATTCTGATTTTGATGTCAGTCTATTTAAAAATTGGGGATTGACAGATTTATACGAACCAGGTTCCACATTTAAACCTTTAAATGTTGCGATCGCTTTAGAAGCAGGTGTAATTGAACCAGATAGCCTATTTAACGATCCAGGTTCAGTCCAAATCGGCAAGTGGGTTATTTCCAACTTTGATAAAAGAGGTCATGGCACAATTAGTGTCGCTAAAATTCTAGAGACTTCCAGTAATGTGGGGATGGTGCGGATTATCCAAAGGATGAAGCCAGAGGTTTATTATAGTTGGTTAGAAAGAATGGGGTTGGGGCAAAAAGTGGGGACAGATTTACCCTTTGAAGGCTCTGGACATATTAAGAATCAGCAAGAGTTTATCTCATCGCCTATCGAACCAGCAACTACATCTTTTGGTCAAGGTTTTTCTTTAACTCCTCTACAATTAGCTCAATTACATGCTGCTTTAGCTAATGGTGGTAAATTGGTAATGCCTCATGTAGTTCAGGGTTTATTTGATAGCAAAGGTCAATTATATTGGCAACCGAGACTTAATACTCCACGTCCTATTTTTTCCCCAGAAACAACCCAATCTGTTTTGAACATGATGGAAATAGTGGTAAAAAAAGGTACTGGTAAAAATGCCCAAATACCTGGATATCGGATTGGTGGGAAAACGGGGACAGCTCAAAAAGCCAGTCCCACTGGGGGCTATTATAGCAATGCGAAAATTACGAGTTTTGTTGGTATTTTAAGTATAGATTCTCCCCGCTATGTGGTGGTCGCTGTGGTTGATGAACCCAAGGGGGAAGCATTTGGTTCGACAGTGGCAGCACCAATTGTTAAATCCGTAATGGAAGCACTAATTGCGATCGAGAGAATTCCGCCTAGTGAGGAAGTTGGAAATGGAGAATAGCTAGGGTTTGCTGAAAAAGTCTTTTTGTTCGGGGAGGGTGTGGGGTGTGGGGTGTGGGGTTTGAAGAGTTTTCTGGAAGGCAATTTTCTAGTTTACAGCGGTTTCCGCAGTAATGAGGTACACTTAATCGAGCCTCAACATTTAAGCAATTGGTTTGTTAATTTCTGCTACTGTACCTCATAAGAGCGGGAACCGCTG
>DOIX01000129.1 GCA_003511885.1 Cyanobacteria bacterium UBA11153 | reverse complement strand
AGTATATTACTTGGTTTAATATCGCGATGTAATATAGGTGGATTGAGTTGATGGAGAAATTCTAAAATATTTAGGATATCGATGGCAATTTTCCGAATTTGTTTTTCACTAAATCGTTTCCCCATCTCCAGGAGTTGCTTGAGGGAATAACCTGGGATATAATCTTGGACTAAGCCAAACCAGAGGTAACGATCGTCAATATGAAAATAATCCCGATATTTGGGAATCCGGGGATGATCGATTTGTTTGAGTACCTGGGCTTCTCTCTCAAATAGTTTTAAATCGTCCCATTGTACATCACCGCCAAATGATAACAGCTTGACGATCGCTTTTTGGGGCGGTGATGTCTGGATATCCTCGGCTAGCCAGGTTTGGCGGCTGGCATTGTGTCCGAGTTTTTCCTTGAGCTGGTAGCGATCGTGTAATATATGTTCTGGTTCGAGCATCTTGCTTCTATCCCGACGATCTCAATTATTGGTGACTTACATCTCTCCATTACCCAATCTCTCTCATCTGGATGTTTGCTAGAGAGAAATGGGATAATTGCTATATTTTCTTTAATTTAACCAAAATTAGATTTTTTGACAGGGACTAAGGCGGTGGGGGGGGGAAATCGCACTTAGAAGTCGGGTTTCATAGAAGAAACCCGACTTCTAATCTCCGGTGAGTTTGAGGATTGAGACGCTGAATTGGAGTTAGTTGTTAATTATTTGTCTTTCGTCTGTTGTCAATAAAATTCTGAATAAATGCAATTTGCAAGGAGCAGCGTTTCGCGATCGCGCCCTATATTATCAGAAAATGCGATCTGCAAGGAGCAGCGCGAAGATATCGCAGGGTATATTATACGGAATCAACCTCTACCAAAAGGAGCAGGGGCTGTGGAAAAATTAAAAATTTCAGGGTAAGTATACGCCGATATTATGTCTGATTCTGATATAATTAACGACCGCGCCTTAAATCATAAATCACTTTTTCCAAATACCATTCTTCTGATTTGCCAGGATAGTTGAGTTTTGCTGACATCACCAATCTACTAGCAATATCTCGATCCCTGACTATCTGAAGTAATTCCCGGTTGAGAGCATGACATTTTCCCTCCTTCCAGAAGGATTTAAAGCTATGGGCTAACTTAGAAAATAGATTTGCTCGCCTCCTCTGAGAGCAGGATCTTCGCTGAGATGACGATCCCAGTAAACCGATCGATAGAAGTATAGCGCTGAGGATTGTTAAAATGAATGATGTGATGTTAATAATACTTTCGAGGAATAAAACTATCATCGGAACAATCTCCCTGTAGATTATGGTTGGTGAAAAAATTAACGACCTAACACTATTAAGCCTATAGCTAAAGCACCACCGCCAATGGCATAGTAAAAAATGCTAGCGCCGCGATCCCCTAGGCGATACCTCATCGATCTAACTTCATTGCTTTCCCAGAAAAATTTGGGTTTTAAGCAAGTTAGCAAGATTATAAATAAGCAAAATACAATAGTTGCAGGACACATGGTTTAAGTTAGTTGTTAGTTATTTGTTTCCGATCCGTCGCCAGAAATGTTCTTAAGAAAACGGTGGAGAGGAAATGCGATCGCATTATTAGGTAAAGGCGATCGCACAGCACACCATCAGGAGTATTTCGTGAAGTCTGACATCAATTAGTTGAGGTTGTCATCCTGGTTTTTTTTGTTCAGCTTGCGTTTTGCGATCGCACCGATTCCTAATGATCCAAGTACGAATAAACCTAATGTAGAATTAGGTTCGGGTACGGAAACAGGAGTGGAGGCTATCTTAACCTGATCAACCCCAGCATTGAAGAACCATTGGTTGTCAACTTCTCTGAACGCCAATCTCACGGTAGAACCTGCCCAAGGAGTCAAATCAAATGTTAGGTTATTCCACTGATTGACTGGAGCATTCTGAGCAACGGGAGCTAAAATATTGGTGAGGATTCCAGCACTGGAAGAAGGAGCAAACCAGTTAGTAAATCCAACAGGAACAAGATCGATCCTGAATTGTTGGTTAGGTCTGGTATTTTGATTCATAGTTCCAGGATTAAAAAGTCCTCGCCCATCCCAGTTTTCAGCAATCCAGTTAAAGGATAGTATGTGTTGAAAACCTGCCTCTAGTGAGATATCTTGAAATAAGACGTGGGAACCTGGACCAGATTGATCGGTGACAGCAAATTTCGTTCCTTCAGTTGGCAGTGGAATTGAATGAGCAGACTGAGGAGAAACGCTACCACTTGTAACGAACCAGTTACCACTACCACCAGGTTGATTGACAAGAGTCCATCCTGAAAAATTTCCGGTTTCAAATCCTCCATTGACAATAGTGGCAGCATTAGCGGTATCCGTCAAAATTGATAAACTAATTGCAGTAACTACACCAGCTAGTAGAGTTGAATGCCTTACAAGTGTGGAATTCATCATTTTACTTTTTCCTTTTGATGTTGAACCTATCAAGAATTTGAAATAGTGGGGACGTACATTCTCTCTCTTAAATTCATCAGCAATTATGCTGAAACTAAACCCAAAATTGTCAGAGGCAAATTGCACTAAATTTCCCCTCACAGATAAAGTCTGTTAGCTTCGTATCTGTGTTGTTGTAGATGACTCTTTTTACCCTCTGTTCTTTTATCAGTGGATTTCGTAAAAGTTTCGCAGCAGTTTCGCAATTGTTACAAAAGTTTACAAAAGGAGTCTCAAAACGCGCCAGAAAACCCGACAGTGGTTAAAACAACTGTCTAATAGCTAAAGTCGGTTTCAATTGAGATCTTGCACCATTTGCAACTAGAGGCAGAGCCTCTAGATTCTCGTTCCCAGGTTGAACCTGGGAACGAGGGTTACGAGGGTTTGGAGGCTCTGCCTCCCTACTATTGATAATAGTGCAAGATCTCAGTTGATTATTGCGATCGCGACCAGATCTCAGTTAGCCTTAATCTGGCTGTGTAAAGATTGGATAACTGCTTTTATCTGTACCTCTTTTTCCTGAATTTGTTTATGACAATCCAGACATTGCTCCTCAATCTCTGCTGACTTGAGGCTGGAAATACGCCACCCCATCACAGCCACATAGGAAACACCCATCTCTAGATTCAAGATTAATATAGTGAGATCAATTACTTGACTTGTCGCTGACTTCGAGTTGTTAGTACCGATTGGTGGGGTGATTCCTGCTAAAAAGACTGCTACCAATATAAATATGGGTGTGAGGAGAAAGTTTGCAAGCAGAGATCTCATCATGACTGTAAATTCCTTGAAATCAATATAGCTATCTAGTAAATAGGGCAGAGGTAAAGGGGAACAGGAGACAGCCACTCCCTCTGAACATCTATATATATATCGGTGGAATTGGGGAAAATTTCGCAGCTACTTTTTTGTTCATAAAACTTTACATTACTTAACTGGTAATTTGGCGAAAAACTTGGGATTTCGCCAGATAACTAAATGAAGGATAGGAGTCACACCACCATCAAAGTTAACTTATGGATGAGTTCAACTCGCTTGTTTGTCAAACCTGTCAGTATAAACCTAGGAGTATCCAGCGCCGTCAAAGCTTAAATCGGCTGGTACAAGCTATTATTAAATCTCGCAAACTATGGAGGAAAAATACGCCGTATTATGAAGACGCACTACAACAAACTTGGTTATATTTATGTCGGAATCTTTGTGAAAGTAATACCGGAAAACAATACGATCCAGAAAGAAGTAGTGTGACGACTTGGTTGGATGGATATCTGAAAAAAAGATTACTAGATTTTGAGATGATACAGCATGAGAAAAACAATATCGAAATGCCTCTACCAGTACCAAATTCCGAAAATCAAACCAATCCTATAGACAATTTACCTGCTCCTGCTCCTATTCCACCGACTCTGGACGACATTATAGATTGGGTAAAGAGAGATCCTGATGGAGAATTAGGGAATATTCATATTAAAGGTCGTCCAGATTTAACTTGTCAAATTTTAATTCTCCGTCGCTTACCGCCGGAGACTGCTTGGAAGTCTCTAGCGGAGGAGTTTGATTGTTCAATTTCTACGCTAGCGAATTTTTACCAGCGTCAATGTTTACCTCGGTTGCGAAAATTTGGCGAAGATCGGGGATATCTTTAAGGAGAGATGTATTTTTGGTTAGCGGTGGTTTATTTTTAACGTAAAGAGCGCAAAGAAGGGCGCAAAGGGCGCAAAGTTTGAACGGCAATTATGTAGTGAGTAGAGAGTATCAGCTAATTATGACACATACCAACATTTTACTAGGCAGTTCTATGCCGATGCCGATTACTGAGACGGCAATTAAAACGGCTCATAAATTTGCGGATCAACAACCTACTTTGGACAAAAAAGAGCAGGTTTATCTGAATACTTTGGCTGTTTTGGCGGTGCGGGATTATTTACAGTTGATGGAGATTGATACGGATTTAGCTAATAGTGATAGTTGGCATCCAGTTGTTCGTCTTTGTGCGGATATTGCCGATCTAAATTTGCCAGGTTTAGGTAGGTTAGAATGTCGTCCCGTGAAGGTATTTAATTCTGATGGCAAGTCATCTTTGTCGGAATTATCTCCATGTTCAAATATCTGTAGCGTCCCGCCAGAGGTGTGGTGCGATCGCATCGGTTATGTTGTGGTGCAAATTGATGAGGAAAAGAGGGAGGCAAATTTGCTGGGTTTTGCTAAAAATGCGGGTAAGGGTGAGTTGTACTTTAATCAGTTGGAGTCTTTGGATAGTTTATTAGAATACCTGGAAAAGTTGGCTTTACCTATACCTAAAGTGAATCTGGGTGAGTGGTTGATGAATGTTTTTGAAACTGGTTGGCAAGCAATTGAGGATATTTTTACGGCGGATAAACTGGAATTCCGAGATGCTATAGCATTTCGCAAAGGAAGTAGTATTGCCCTATTTTCTGATGGGGAAATCGTGCGGGCTAAATTGATAAATCTGGGGATACAGTTTAGAAATAAATCAAATGCTTTGGTGATGGCTATCAGTCAAGAAAGAGATAGTAGAATTAGTATTATAGCACAACTCCATCCGGCTGGAAGCGATCGCTATTTGCCCGCTGATATTAAGTTAGTGTTACTTTCAGAATCTGGGGAACATCTTCAGGAAGCACAATCGAGAGGCATGGATTTATGGATTCAATTGAGACAGTTTCGGGTGCAACCGGGAACGAATTTTAGTCTTCAAGTAATTCTTGATGAGATCGGTATTACGGAAGCGTTTACAATCTAACAGTTATCAATGTTGCTAGTTATCACCCCCCTAACCCCCCTTGTTAAGGGGGGAACTGGATTACTTGTTAAGGGGGGAACTGGATTACTTGTTAAGGGGCTTCTAAACTACTTAAGCTTTTAAGTAGCAACTTACATTATATATTGACTGCGATCGCAATTTATATCAATTCTCTAAATGCCTGCTACAGTAGCGATCCTGGCTCCCCCGTTAATAAGGGGGGTTAGGGGGGTTAATATGTAGCGCTATTTTAGTAAATTAGTATTAGAATATTTTTACGATAACAGGTTATAACAAGAGCAACTGATAATAAATTCGCTCGGCTTTCAGCCGAGCGCACAAGACACTATCGGGATTATTTAGTGAAGTGTGACATCAATTAGTTATGGTTGTCATCCTGATTTTTCTGATTCATTTTGCGTTTTACCATTGCGCCAACTCCTAATGTGCCAAGTCAGGAGAAAACCCGCCAGTGAGGTAAAAATTGATTATCTGGCGGGATAATGGCGATTGGTGTGTTTTGATATCGCCATCATGATATCGCCAGAATTGATAAAAATTTCGCAGTAGGGAGGATCTATGTTACAAAACTTAAATATCTCTCCCCACTTCTTCCACTACTAGTGGATAGTTATATAGATTGGAATTGATAGGAAACGTAATACTTATTACCAAAATAATATGCTAGAATCATTGGCAAGAGGAAGAGTGGATCTCAATCTATAACTCTTTAAAAATATCCCCAGATTGAGTAGATCTACTATTTTTTTAATTTTGTGCGACAAGATCAAACATCCTGCCATGACGAAATTAGTGGTATTAAGTCTTAGTTCAGGGAATTTCCAAGATGGATTTCCTCATGTTACAGCCCGGTTAGGAGAAGCTGGAAATCTGTACATGCAGTTTACAGGGAATTTACCTTCAGCACCAGAAATTCCCCAACTTCTCAGAAATTGGCGTTTGCTTTATGAGGCGCTTTCTCAATATGGCATTCGTTCCGGCATCGAAATAGAAGAAAGTGGTGTCACTAATATTTCTGAGGGAGAATTTAGTGACATTTGCGATGGATTAAAAACCAGGATTAATACTTGGTTAAATACTGAGGGTTTTCGCAAGATTGACTCGCAACTGAGAACTCAATTAAAGCCCTCTGAAAAAGTGCAAGTTATTGTGGAAAGCGATAACCCCGATATCTGGAAATTACCCTGGCATCTTTGGCAGTTTTTTGGTGATTATCCTCATGCTGAGATAGCTTTGAGTACACCGGAGTATCCGGCTCCTGTTTTATTAGAGCCGAAAACAGCCAAATCTCATGTAAAAATACTGGCTATTTTAGGTAATAGTGATGGTATTAATGTTAAAAAAGACCAGAAGTTTCTGAATGAGTTACCAGGTGCAGAAATAACCTGGTTGGTGGAACCAGACAGACAGGAACTTAATGACCAACTTTGGAAAGAAAGTTGGGATATTTTATTTTTTGCTGGACATAGTTCTAGTGCAGCAGATGCTACTAATGGCAAGATCTATATTAATCGGCATTCTCACCATAATAGCTTGACTATTAGTGAATTAGAATTAGCGCTTAATCGTGCTATTGGCAAAGGATTGAGGTTAGCTATTTTTAATTCCTGTGATGGGTTAGGATTAGCGCGAGATTTAGCGGCTGCACAGATTCCGCTACCGCCCATGATTGTGATGCGGGAACCTGTGATGGATAGGGTGGCACAAGATTTTTTGAAGTATTTTTTACGGGCGTTTGCTTTTGGGGAACCTTTTCATATTGCAGTTAGGCAAGCTAGGGAACAATTAAAAGGAATTGAGAATGAATTTCCAAGTGCCAGTTGGTTACCTGTTATCTGTCAGCATCCAGCAGTTATTCCACCAAGTTGGGAAGACTTGAGAGAACCCCAGGAACTTAAAGAACCCAAACCCCCGAAACCTCAGCAACGAAGATACTTACCCCTTAAGTTAGTGGCACTTTTCTTAGTTGGGTTTATTAGCAGTTACCTGTCATTCGGATGTAAACTTGCGCCTTTTGTGAATGAGTTGGGCATAAAAAGTCATGAGAATGGTCAATTATTGATTGCTCAACAATACTATCATTTAGCTGCCTTCCTCGACTGGAATTATGGTCAACCTTATTACAATTTAGGGTGGCTATGTGATGAGAATCTTAACGATACAAAATGCGCCATTCAAGGATTCAAACAGGCCGCAATTCGCGGACTTCCTGACGCTTATGCGGAACTTTCTCGCTTGGAAATGAAACAAAATAATATAGAAGCAGTACTGAAATATACTTCAGAATGTTTAAACCATACTCAATACAATGGTGTGAAAGCTGCTTGTTTAAAAAATCGGGGTTGGGCGCGATTTAAACAGGAGCGATTTGATGAAGCAGAAGCGGATTTACGGAGTGCGATCGCGCTATCTTCTGATAGCCCTTATTCCTATTGCCTTTTAGCCCAAGTTTTGGAAAATAAAGGGAACAAAGAAGAAGCACTAACTGTCTGGAAAAATACGCTGCACTATTCTGAATATAATGTGCCAGAAGAAGATGAGTGTTTGGGTTTGGCTCGGCAATATTTACAAGCAAAAGGAAATATACCGTGAAAAGTAGGATAGGCTTAATACCACAATACATTACTAATAAGTACCGGGATATTGTAGGGGCGAAGCATTCGGGCGATCAATTTTATGCAAAATCCCGGATTTTTGTACCCGAATGCTTCGCCCTGCTACGCGCTCAATTTCACACAAAGGTTCAAATGGCGGGTGTTAGACGAATAACAGGATTTGCCATCAGTTTTTTTTTAGTCATTATTAACAGCTATTCTCCAGCAACAGGAATTGGCATCAAAGGAGAAAATATCCCCCACCCTATCGCCAACGGACAAATTATCCAGACAACTGGCGAGGTACAGATTCAGCGAGATGGCAGAATTATTTACCCCAAAACAGGTACAGTAATTTATCCAGGAGATAAGTTATTAACTGCTAACGCTGCCCGAGTTATCATTCAATGTGCCAACTTATCCACACAATCCATATCTCCTGGCAAAAATCAAGCCAATACCTGCCCCTCGGAAACTGAACAAACTGAATGCAGCCCAGGCACTTATAAATGTCCTCATCGCGGTGAAGAAATTGCTTGGAAAGATGACATTCCTTATATTATTAGTCCCCGTCGTACAGCAATTATTAATGATAAACCCCTCCTCCGCTGGCATCCCGTAGCAGGTGCGAAAGTTTATACAGTAAATGTAGAAGGTGAGGGGGTGAAATGGACTACTCAAGTTAGCGATACGGAAATTATTTATCCCGGCACACCAAAACTCCAATCAGGTGTTTCCTATTTGTTAACAGTGGAAGCCGATACAGGCGTGTCTTCTTTAGATGAGTCTGTGAGAGTTGGCGGGATTAATTTTCGAGTAATTGAGGCAGACAAAGCCCAAGAGATTCGCACTCAAGCCTCAACAATTGCCCAGCAACCTTGGAGCGAAGCAGCCAAGACAATTGCTATGGCAAATTTGTATAGTGAAAATGGCTTAAATGGGGATGCGATCGCAATTTTAGCAGCCAGCGGCATCCAGACTGCACCCATCTACCGACAAATTGGCGATCGCTATTTTCATTATATGGCACTTATCCCCCAAGCAAAGGAATATTACGCAAAGGCAATTGCGGTAGCAGAGCCTGATGATATTGAGGAACAAACTCAGATTCAATATAGTTTGGGAAAAGTGGAAGCTGCATTAGGAAATAAAGCTGAAGCTATGAGATGGTTTAGTTTGGCGCTGAAGGGATATCAAAGATTAAATTATCCAGAACTAATTGATGAAGTAGAAAGACATTTAAGGGAATTAAATAGTAATGGAAATTAATCAATTTTATCTAACTAAGTTCGTAGTAGGCGCTTTAGCGCTAAAGCGCTCACTACAAACTATATTATTTAGCATTTGCACCATATCACCCCTCGCTCTATCTCAACTTGCTCAAGCCCAACCCATTACCCCAGCCAATGATGGTACAGGAACCATTGTTAACCAAAATGGCAATAACTTCAACATCACTGGCGGGACATTATCCAGCGATGGAGCAAATCTCTTCCACAGTTTCCAACAATTCGGCTTAGATTCCAACCAAATTGCCAACTTTCTATCTTCTCCACAAATTCAGAATATCTTAAGCCGAGTCACCGGGGGTTCACCTTCACTAATTAACGGATTAATTCAAGTAACTGGCGGTAATTCCAACTTATATTTAATGAATCCATCTGGAATTGTCTTTGGTGGCAATGCCAGTTTAAATGTGCCTGCCGCTTTTACTGCTACTACTGCTACGGGTATTGGTTTTAACACTTCTCCTTTATTAGGAAGCGATATAAATTCCACCCCTCCTTTTACAAGGGGGTGGTTTAATGCTTTTGGTGCAAATAACTACCAAAATCTCATCGGCAATCCCAATAGTTTTGCCTTTGACTTAGCCCAACCAGGAATTATCATCAACGCAGGTAACTTATCCGTAACAGCAGGGCAGAATTTAACCTTACTGGGTGGTACTATTATTAATACTGGAGAATTAAACGCGCCAGATGGCACAATTACCGTTGCGGCTGTACCGGGTTCTAATTTAGTGCGGATTAGTCAACCGGGAAACTTGCTAAGTTTAGAAATACAACCGCCTAGAGATAATTCCGGTAATCCTATTCCTGTCACTCCTTTAGATTTGCCAACTCTTTTGACAGGAATAGGAGAGAATATCGAAACTGGCTTGAGTGTTTCTCCAGAAGGTAACATCCACCTAGCAAATTCTCCCACACCTATTCCTACTGAATCCGGAATTACCATTATTTCCGGTAATATCAATGTTTCATCTCCTCTGATTCCCCCCTTCAGTCAAGGGGGGTTAGGGGGGTTTGGCGGTAATATCAATATTATCGGACAAAAAGTGGGACTATTTAACGCTAATATCAACGCATCCGGTATTAATGGTGGTGGAATAATCCGGATTGGTGGCGATTACCAAGGAAAAGGTTTTATTCCTAATGCTTTACGGACATTTGTCAGTAGCGATTCTGTAATTAATGCCGATAGCCTGCTTAATGGTGATGGCGGTCGTGTTATAGTTTGGGCAGATGATACTACTGGATTTTACGGTAATATTACCGCCCGTGGTGGTAATAATTCAGGTAATGGTGGATTTGTGGAAGTTTCGGGTAAGGAAAATCTGATTTTTCGCGGGAATGTTGATGTAACTGCTACCAATGGAATTGCGGGTAATTTACTACTAGATCCGAGAAATATTATTATAGTCGATGCTCCTACTGCCCCTAACGATAATGAATTAAATGATAGCACAATCCTCAGTGCAGATGGTGGCAGTAATGATTTTACAATTTCCTCTAACATATTTTATAATTTGGGGGGGAATATCACACTGGAAGCTACTAACGATATTATCATTAACAATTTAGTTAATAATAATCCAGCTAGTAATTCGTTAGTTTTTAATACTCCTTATGGTCAAACTATTACATTTATCGCAGATTCGGATCTTAATGGTGTTGGCAATTTCTCGATGGATTCAGGGAATGTAATTGAGACACCAGGAGGTGCAGTTCAGATTTTCGGCGTAAATATTACTGTGGGAACAATTGATACTAATAATAACGTTGGTAATGGTGGTGATATTACCCTAACATCTCATAGTGGTGGGACAATTAGTATTACTTCACTCCAATCAAATTACAGTAGTTTTAATGGTTTTCTTCCCCTGCAAAGTGGCGATATTAATATAATTAGTGATGGAGATATTAATATAAGTGGCGATCAAATTGCATCGGGAAATCGTAATATTCAGTTTCCCGCAAATTCTGGTAATATTACCATTATTTCCCACAATGGCAATATTAATATAGATACTCCGAAGAATGGGATAACTGCGGAGAGTTTTGCAGGTAATACTGGTAATATTCTCTTACAGGCTGACGCTGGCAGTATCAAAGTATCCGGTTTAATCCAGAATAATCCCGGTTTTTCTGGTAATGCTGGCAATATCAGTCTGATTGCTAATGGTGGTGACATTACTCTAGATAGTCCAAAATTTAGTCCAATTTTAAATGCAAATGCCAGTATCTCTTCTAGTGTAGGAATAGGTAATTCTGGGAATATCGATATCCAGACTTCTGGTAAGCTTACAATAGCAGGTAATATCATCTCTGCTGCTATCAATGGGAATAGCGGAAATCTGAATATCACGGCGAATGATGGCGATATTCAACTAGCCAGCCTGGGTTCTGTTAATTTTAATGGTAATAGCGGTAAAGTTACTGTAAATGCTGCCAATGGCAATATTATTATAGGCGATCTAGCTTCAGGCTCTCTCAATGACAGAGGAAATGATATCACTCTTACCGCTAAGAATAATATTATTACAGGCGATATCAGTTCTTTTGGTCAATTGGGAGGTGGTAATATTACTATTACTGCGAATAATGGCTTTATCGATACCTCATCAACGGCTGGTTTATTCTCTATATTTGGTGCGTCTCCCAATGTTTTAGATTCATCTTCTGCTAATGGTAACGGAGGCGCGATCGCACTCAACGCCCCATCTGGTAATATTACTACTAGAGGTAAAGCGATTAATGCCAATGGGATTGAAGCTGGCAATATCTCTCTGACTAGTGGCGGTATCATTAATACAGTAGGTGGCACAATTAGCGCAGCAGGTGGAAAAAATGGTGGCGATATCACTCTTTTTGCCCCCGGTAATATCGATACGGGAACAATTACTGCATTTTTGAGTGGTTTTAGCGGTGATAGCGGTAATATTAACATCACCAGCACCAACGGTAATGTTAACACTAGCACTGGCGCATTAATTACCGCATCTGCACTAGGTATTGGCGGCGATATTACAGTCAATGCCGCAGGCACAATTACCGCAGGGCAAATTAACGCCTATTCATTTACCAATAACGGTGGCAAAATTAACCTAATCGCCAAGAATAATATTACTACCCTGGGCGATATCGATACCAATCAAAACAACATTATCTTTGATGCACCTGTTACTTTGGGTAGTAATGTCGCCTTCACCACTTCCGGTGGGGGAAACGTTACCTTTGACGATACAGTTAACGGTAACTATAATCTCATCCTCAATACTCCCACCGCTTATTTTAATAATATAGTCGGTGGCACAATCCCGCTCAATAACTTACTAGTCCAAGGTAACACAACCACCACCAACCCAACCGGAATCGATATTACCACTGTCAATAATATTATCACTAACAACATCAACACTCCCGGCGGGATTAGCCTGACTAGTAATCATAGAGATATTGCTACCGGAATTCTCAATACATCTACCTTTAGTAACGGCGGTAATGTAAATCTAAATGCACCAGGTATCATCACCGTCAGTCAAATTAATGCCCAAAGCCTCGGTAACGGCATTGGCGGCAACGTTAATATTACCACAGGTAATTTCTTCCAAGCTACAGATAGCTTTAACGATAAAAATAATATAAATGCCAGTATCTCTACCGCCGGAGGAGTAAACGGCGGCACAATAATTATCCAACATGGCGGCAATGGCAAAATTCCCTTTATTGTCGGAAATTCTGATATCAACGGTACAGAAGGTGCAATTACCAGAGGAAACGATAATCCCGTGCGCAGTATTCAGCCAACCCGAATATATCTAAATACTCATAAACAAGATAATGAACGCATCCAAATTATATCAGTTTCTCCCACCCTGCCACCACCAATAGATCCCAATCGGATTACCACTCTCAATCCTAACCCAGCAACCCCAACTATTGTTACCTCAACTGGCACTACTATAGTAAATCCCAATCCCATCTCCCAGCGAAACCCCCTCGAATCCTTAGCCTATCTTGTGGGCGACATTTTAGGAGTCAAACCCGAAATTAACATTAACCCACAAGGAGACTATACCTTTATTTGGCCAATTCCCAACGCCCCAAATTTATCACTCAATGCCCCCTATATTAACCTACCACTCAACCAACCAGATGATATAGTTGCCCTGATTGATAAAAAATTTGAAGATCAATTTGAGAACTATTTAGGAGAAGACATCACCCATAAAAAAGTCACCGCTGCCAACTTACGAGATAACCTCAAAACTATCGAAAAACAAACCGGACAAAGGACAGTAGTTATCTACGCCCTCCCCCAACCAGACGGCTTGCAACTAGTACTAGTACCTCCCGAAGGTTCACCCATTACCAAAATAGTACTCGATGCCGATAGCCAAACCTTACGCCGGGAACTACAAAAATTTTACCACGCCATCAACGATTATAATAGTGACTCCTACTTACCAATTTCTCAACAACTATATCAATGGTTTATCGCTCCCCTAGAAACGGAATTAAACGCCTTAAAAATAAACACCCTAATTTTCTCCATGGATGCAGGATTAAGGATAATTCCCCTAGCAGCCTTACATGATGGCAAGCAATTTTTAATCGAAAAATACAGTATAGGTTCCGTTCCCAGTATCAGCCTCACCGATACCAGCTATCAAAACCTAAAAGAAGCTAAAATATTAGCCATGGGAGCATCAAAATTTCCCAACTCCACACTACTACCCTTACCCGCAGTCCCTATCGAATTATCTACTATACTCCAAAAAGTAGGTAAAGGAGAATCATTCCTCAACGAACAATTCACCATAAACAATCTCCAAAATCAGCGCAGCCAAACCAAATTTGATATCGTTCACTTATCAACTCACGCTTCCTTCCCTCTCGACGGAAACCAAAGTCCCTACATTCAACTGTGGGATACAAAAATAGGATTAAATGAACTAAGACGAGTACAATGGTATGGACTCCCAACCGTAGAACTATTAGTACTCAGTGCTTGTGAAACAGCAGTAGGAAATAACAATACTGAGATGGGTTTTGCCGGATTATCAGTACAAGCTGGAGTCAAATCAGCCATGGCAAGTCTCTGGAAAGTAGACGATTTAGGTACGCTAGCCTTAATGACAGAATTTTACCAACAACTCCACACAGAAAAAATCTCCCTCAAAGCCGAAGCCCTCCGCCAAGCACAACTTGCTATGCTACACTCCAAAGTCCATATTAATTCAGGTGAATTAATCGGGACAAATACCAAAGTTAACCTCCCAAAAGAATTAGCAACAGAGAAAAATCGCCAATTATCTCATCCTTACTATTGGGCAGGATTCACTATAATTGGTAGTCCTTGGTAATGAAGAATGAGGAATGACTTTATCCTGCACCTTCCTCCCCTCCATCGGGAGCATCCCACTTTGGCAAATATACTTGTTTTTGCCAAATTTTTTACCCCCCCCAGCCCCCTTGTGAAACAGGGCTGTTTCATTCTCGGTGGAGAAATTAGGGGGCAGGGGAGAAAGGGAGAAAGAGGATTTTTCATAATAATTAATCCCTAATTTTATTTTATTAGGATTTAGGGTGAACAACCCTCTCCCAGTCTGGTTTTTAGCTCTATCAAATTTTTTTCTTGAAACAGCCCTGCCTTGTGAAAGGGGGGAGCAAGAATACAACCTGCATTTCTTCCCTCACGGGATGCTCCCCCTCCATCCCCAGGGCTGTTTCATGTTCAAATTTTGAAAAAGCTAGAAAGCAGACTGGGCGGGATTTTCATCTCCTAAATTTTATTAAAATAAA
>DOIX01000301.1 GCA_003511885.1 Cyanobacteria bacterium UBA11153 | reverse complement strand
AATTTAGATGCGCCGCAGCTTAGCGGGAGCCTTCAGCCGACATTAACGGTAACAATACTCTAGAAACAAATCTGTGGGATTTGAGCTAATTTATTCATGTAACACTGAATTGACTGCTCCTGGGATCGACAAATCTCACACTTGTTTTTTCATCATTTTAACCATTATGCGTAGTCCTAAATTCCTGATAAATCGCTATCTCTGGGCGGTAGGCTCCTCGGCTGCTGCTGTACCTGTTGGTGACATAGTAGCAAATCGTTACCAGGCGATCGCGCCCCAAATTTGGCAGGATACTCAGCCAGATGTGCCACCAGATATGCCAGAAAAACTCAGTGGCAAGATTTTAACCTATCTGCGCTTGTATCCCCACCGCCTCCATTTACCAGAAGTTTATGGTATCTGTCAGTTAAACGAGTCAGAACAGGTTATTTTACTGGAAAATGCACCAATCGATATTAATGGTGGTCCTTATCCATCGATGGAGGAAATGTGGTCAAATGTGTCAGCAGTGCGTCAGGTATATTGGCTGTCACAGATGTGGGAATTGTGGCAACCTTTAACAGAATTGGGAGTAAATTCAGCACTGTTAGTGCCAGAGAATCTGCGGGTTGAAGGCTGGCGGGTGCGACTGCGAGAACTTTATGTGACTTGGGGGGGAAGATTAGGCTCAGAAATGGTAACATCAGCGGGGGGAATTAGCGATCGCGAATCGGCAGAATTGATTGGAGGTAAAGCTTCTGGAGGAACTACGACACTGACGCGATCGCCATCCAAAGCTACCATACAACAACTTGGGGCTTATTGGGAATCTTTAGCACAGAGAGCTTCGGGAAATGTGGCTGGTAAACTATGGGAAATTACTCAAGAAATGCAGCTTGAAAAACCTTATGCGAAAGAAATAACCATTAAACTCAATCAAGTTTTATTAGAAGAAGCATCTCGACAACCTTTACGCTTGGAAGTAGCGGGGTTTACAGATACAGGTCCAATTCAAAATCATAATGAGGATAGTTGCTATCCTCTCATGTCCGATTTGCCAGAAGATCCGGAACAACCAAGAGATCCTCTCATCCCTCATTTATCTATTATCTGCGATGGTATTGGCGGTCATGAAGGTGGAGAAGTGGCGAGCCATATAGGGGTACAGTCAGTTAAAATTCAAGTCCGTGCTTTGCTAGCAGAATTATTGGAAGATCCCGCATTGATGACACCGGAGCTAGTCACAGATCAGTTATCAGCTATTATGCGAGTAGTAAATAATTTGATTGCTTCTAGTAACGACCAACAAGAACGAGCATCGCGACGGAGAATGGCGACTACTTTGACTTTGGCACTACAACTACCCCAAATCATTAACCGTACCGATGGAGACGGTAATGCTCACGAACTTTATATTGCTAATGTGGGGGATAGTCGTGCTTATTGGTTAACACCTCGATACTGTCAGTTACTTACTCTAGATGATGATGTAGCAACTCGCGAAGTTAAGCTGGGAAGAAGTTTGTACCGCCAAGCATTGCAACGCACTGATGCCACTGCACTTACCCAGGCTGTGGGGACGAAAGATGGAGATTTCCTTCGTCCATCCGTGAGACGATTTATTTTAGAGGAAGACGGCTTATTGCTCTTATGTTCCGATGGATTGAGTGATAATAATGTGGTGGAACAATTTGGTAGTGATTATGCCAGAGATGTGTTAATTGGCAGGCTTTCTTTGGCAGAAGCAGCCAAATCTTTAATTGAATTAGCCAATGAAAAAAACGGTCATGATAATACATCAGTTGTCCTTACCTACTGCGGTGTTTCGCCCCAGCATCCTGTGGTTATCGATTTGGCAGAAAATAGTTTAGAGAATGTGCCTTTAGCGATTAATTTAGATACAGAATTGGTGACTCCGATTGAAATTGTCAATACCGATGAACCAGTGGTTATATCCCAGCCAGTTGAACCGGAAATAGTCACAACATCACAGGGAGATTGGTTGAAGGTTAGTTTGGGAGTATTGGGCATATTGGTAGTGTTATTATCTGCTGGTGCGGCGGTATTAACTGCCCAGTGGTTGCTGGATCCCCAAGGGTTTAAACAAATGCAAGATTTCCTCTTCCCAAACAAAGAAATTCAGGCACCACCACCTGGATTAGACTCAAAGGAAAAATAAGTCAAAAGTTAAATGTCACATATTCAAAAGTCAAAAGTTAAATGTTATGGCTTTTGACTTTTAGGATATCTGTAAGTCACACTCCTGAAAAACATAGTTAACTGCTCCAAATAAACGATCCAAATCTTCAATTAAATAAGATCCCTTATTTTGAGTAAAAGTATCACCTTTTAAATTGCCAAATTGCCATACCAAACCATTAGAGACAATCCCATATATTCTTTGCTCCAAATCCCCATTACTTTTTTGCACAGCCACCATTTCTGCCAAACATTGACCCCAGCCTTCTGTAAACTTATCCTGTTTAGCCTCCACAGTCAAAAAATATGGCTTATCAAAAACCGCTGTACCGAGAGGGGATCGTGCCGCTAGAATATAATCAGGTACTCCAGATAACTTCTCATCGTAGTGCAAAGTTTCGTGGCTCCACAAAATAAACTTCCGACGATAAACTTTCCAGACTTCCTTCAAAATTGGATAAATCAGATTCTCGCAAATAGCGGCTTCTGAATTATTAACTACTCCTTCGCTAAAGAGCAAATTCAACTCTTCTCTAAATGCTTGTCCAACTGGAAAATCGACTTCAACTATAAAACTACTTGACAAGCACTTAATTTTATATTCTTTGGCAACAACACCAATATTCTTATAATTACTAAATGACATCAATCAAACCTCTTACTTTTTGATTATTTGTTCTCCTGTCAAAGACTCCACTAAACTCAAAGGCATCGGATCTTCACTAATAAATTGACCGTAATCAGCACTCAAATAACGTCGATATGACAATTCTCCCACCAGATAAGTTTCAAAAAAGGCTACGCTCAAAGCTTTCATATAATTTTGGGAAATAGTCGGATCTGGGCCTAATACTTCTGGAGGTAATTCTACCGCACTATCAGATTGTCCCAAAGTAGAAAAATGCGTACCTTTATTAAGCAACACCAGATATTTATCTGGCGTTGTTAACCAAGTAAAAGGTTTAATTTGTTCTGGCAAAGCTGGTGCGATAGTATCGTGACTGCCGGAAACTATCATTAAGGGAATGGCAATATTTGCCATCTGAGACTGTCCGAATATACTACTACCAATAGGATTAATTGCGATCGCAGCTTTAATTCTGCTATCCGCCAATTGATATTGAATCTGTGGCAACTCCAAACTACGACATTGCAGTAATAGCGACAAATTCAAAGAATTATTCAAGGCAGCGCAATCGGCTGGTAATAGCTCAAAGTTAATCCCCGCACCAGCTAAAGCAAAAGTTGTATAACCCCCAAAAGATTGACCCAGTACCCCAACCTCTGTTAAATTTAACTGTCTACCAAAAGAACGAGTTAGCTCATCAAGTAAAAACTTCACATCCAAAGGTCGATCGATAAACTCCGTTGGTGGTGTCACCTCACTTGCCAGCCCCTTAGTTAACGCCTGTAACTGTTGGGCATTACTACCCGGATGTTCCAATACTGCCACCGCAAAGCCATAAGAAGCCAAGTGTTGCGCCAAATAAGCAAAAGTCATGCGATCGCTCCCCAAACCATGGGAAATTACAATTAGGGGTAATTTCGTACCATTAACTTGAGGTAAATAAAAATCGACAGGAAAACTCCGCCCACGTCCGAAATCAGTAAGAGTGAGAATTTCCTTGGTATATCCCACCCCACCAGGTTGCCGCAAATCTGGCAATATAGAGAAACTAGGCTTAATCTGACTTGGGTACTCAACCTCCCTCTGAATACTCGCTTCCTTGCGAGACTCCTGATTCACCGCCGCAATCGCCATCTCCGTTTGGCGAATCTGCCTAGATAGCGCCTCAATTTCCGCAAACCCCCGATCTGAATTAATCTTAATCCCATAGGTGGGAAATTCCCGCAAGACATTTAACAGAGTTAACCCTTCTGGATACGCCGCTGCCTTAATTAACGCCGCTCGCATCGCATAGAATCCAGGTTGACCCGCCTTAGTTTGGATAATTTGCCCCAAACGGTTTAAAATATCCTCACCTTGGGGCGAATAGAGAAATTGCGCGATCGCCACTGGAGTGACATCAATCGGCGTTAACAACACTTCCCGCAGTTGCTCCATCTGTTGAGGTTCAACATGTTTGGCATAAGGAGCTAATTTTCCATCAATTTTCCCTTCCTTGGCATATACTTCCAAAGACGCGATCGGTAAAGAAAATTGTAACGGACCAAAAACCACATAAATCTGCTCTGCTGCTTTGACTGGCATGTAGACGAAGATGGGAGTGATGGATAATCCCAAATTCACTAACATCAGTTTCAGCTTAGACGGCAGCTTAAAAAAATCAGATCTTTTTTGCGCGGGAAACTTCATTATTCCTTCAGACTTTCACCTAATGACTTCATTATTCCTTCACACTTCCACCCAATTCAAGATCCATTAGAGTCCAGGTTCTTAAGAATCCCCGCGTCTTCAGACCAGGGAGTGTCAAAATTACTTGACATTTTAGCGCAACAAAGCGATTGATCTCCAGTCAAGCCTTCGGATAGCAGTCCCATAGGCAGCTAAGATATCCTCAAACGCCATAAACCACTCACAGCAAGCATTGCGATCGCACAAGGAGTCAAGGCGTTAATGCTTAAATGGTTGAATGTCTGACGTTTGCCATACTTCATCATTACTTTAAACTCGATTCTGCTCATCGGACTATATTTTCTTGCCAAATGTTGCTAGCGTACAGACAAGGATAGATCTGTAAATTTATATGGAGATAGTATGGAGGCATTGAAAGGACGGGATGTCCTGAGTTTAGCAGACCTGAATACTACCGAAATTCAGGACTTGTTGGATTTAGCAGCTAAGTTGAAAGGAGGCGAAATTAATCTCCGGTGCAACAAGGTATTGGGACTACTTTTCTATAAAGCGTCTACCCGCACGCGAGTTAGTTTTTCCGTGGCAATGTACCAACTTGGGGGACAAGTTATTGACTTGAATCCCGATACCACTCAAGTGGGAAGGGGAGAGCCTCTAGTTGATACCGCACGAGTCTTGGATCGCTATCTGGATATCTTAGCGATTCGCACCTTCGATCAGCAAGAGTTAGAACTTTTTGCCAACTATGCCCAAATCCCCATTATTAACGCTTTGACTGACTTGGAACATCCCTGTCAGATATTGGCAGATTTGTTAACCGTGCAAGAAAACTTTGGTTCCCTTGCTGGTACAACCCTGACTTATTTGGGAGATGGCAATAATGTCGCCCATTCCTTAATGTTAGGCTCTGCCCTGATGGGGATGAATGTCAGAATTGCCACACCATCAGGTTATGAACCGAATCCTGATATTGTAGAAAAGGCCAAGGCAATAGCCAAAGGTTCTGAAGTTATCGTTACCAATGACCCCATCATAGCGGTTAAAGGATCTAACGTCCTTTATACCGATGTTTGGGCAAGTATGGGTCAAGAATCCTTAGCTGAAGGCCGAATTCCCATTTTTCAGCCCTACCAACTTAACGAAGAACTTTTGAGCATAGCTGACCCGAATGCGATTGTACTCCACTGTTTACCTGCACACCGAGGTGAAGAAATTACTGATGGCGTGATGGAAGGAGGGCAATCGCGAATATGGGATCAAGCCGAAAATAGAATGCACGCCCAGAAAGCTTTGCTGGCTAGTGTTTTAGGTGCTAATTAGAGTTGACAGTTGACAGTTGATAGTTGACAGTTACTCAGATGAGCCTAGGGTCAATTGTCAACTGTCAACATTTATAAGATAAGTCGCTGAAAACCCCGCGACTTTAGTCCGGGGAGTGTCAAATCAATTGTAAATAATACTGATGTGGTGGTTGGGATCGAACTCAAAACTCTCTTTCCTGTCACCACTGGACAAATGAGGGAAAAATATAGTACTAATGTTCTAAGAAGAGTAATATTTAGTGCTTGAGAAAATGAAGAGTGGAAATTCGACTCAAGCTCTAGATATCAAAAACTTAGTAAGGATCGATTGTAGAACTATGGAACCACTCACCCAAGCACAGGAAGAACTTTATAATTGGCTAGTAGAATATATTCAAACCTCAAAACACGCACCATCAATCCGACAGATGATGCGAGGGATGAATTTGCGATCTCCAGCTCCCATCCAGAGTCGGTTAGAACATTTGCGATCTAAAGGATACATTGACTGGACAGAAGGCAAAGCGCGGACAATTCGGGTACTAGGCGCGATGTCAACGGGACTACCTGTATTAGGTGCGATCGCGGCTGGTGGTATGGTGGAACCATTTACTGAAGCTAGCGAACATTTAGATTTATCTGGTTTATTTACCAAACAGGGTAATTTTGTCTTGCGGGTAACTGGAGACAGCATGATTGAAGATATGATTGCCGAAGGGGATTTAGTAATTATGCAGCCTGTCCCCAATCCACTGGAAATCAAAAATGGTCAAATTGTCGCAGCTAGGGTAGAAGGACAAGGTACAACATTGAAGCACTTCTATCAAGAGGGTGACAGGGTAATGCTCAAACCTGCCAATGCCAAGTATCCCCCCATTGAAGTAATGGCGACACAAGTACAGGTACAGGGGGTTTTGGTAGGCGTGTGGCGAAGTTTGCCATGTTAAGGATTGAATTTTGAGGCGGGCGAGTTGCTAGTTTAATCTCTCTTGATAACTAATTGCTATAGGGCGACTCGCCTATGACTCTTTCCCTGGAAAAAGGGGAATCAGAGACCTGAGTTCGACGAAAGAGC
>DOIX01000008.1 GCA_003511885.1 Cyanobacteria bacterium UBA11153 | reverse complement strand
GCTATCCACCAAACAGTGGACAAGACTGGACAACCAGTTCAAACGCTGTAGAGATAGCCAGCCTAAGTAAAAAAACTACGTTTTCAAGGTGATGACACCTAGAGGTGCTTTCCAGCCTGTAGCCCTGTCGTCAATTATTAAACATCTCTATTTGGTTAAAGAAGTGTAATTGACCTAAAAAGCCTTGAAAACATTGGCGCGGAAAACATTACCCCTTTTGGGAGGACATTTATGTCTAACTTTATCTTTGTTTTAGATACTAATTACCAACAGCTTAACCCAATACCACCAGGACAAGCAAGGCGATTATTGAAACAAGGTCAAGCCGCTATCTATCGACATTACCCATTTACAATTATCCTGAAGCACAAAGTATCTAATCCGAAAACACAGCCTCATCAATTAAAAATCGATCCCGGCTCTCAGGTAAGTGGATTAGCTATTATCCAGGATGATAAAGTAATTTGGGGTGCCCAATTAACCCACAGGGGAGAACAAATTAAGCATGACTTAGAATCCCGTCGTGCGATTCGTCGTCATCGGAGAAACCGGAAAACCAGGTATCGTCAACCAAGATTTTTCAACCGGACTCGAAAACCGGGATGGTTACCGCCTTCTCTTGAATCTCGAATCAAAAATATTCTGACTTGGGTTAAGCGTATAACCCGGTATGTTCCTATTACAGGGATATCTCAGGAGTTGGTTAAGTTTGATACCCAAGCCATGTCAAATCCAGAGATATCGGGCATTGAGTACCAACAGGGAGAACTAGCCGGATATGAGATTAAAGAATATTTGCTCTCAAAATGGGGTAGAAAATGTGCCTACTGTGGTGTAGAAAACTTACCTCTAGAAATAGAACATATTCAGCCCAAATCTACAGGTGGAAGCAATCGCGTCTCCAATCTAACTCTTGCCTGTAGTCGATGCAATCAAGCTAAAGGTTCTCGCGATATTAGAGATTTTCTCTCCCACAAGCCTCAAGTACTATCAGGTATCTTGAAACAAGCCAAACAACCATTAAAAGATGCCGCAGCAGTAAATGCTACTCGTTGGGCATTATTCAACAGATTGAAAGCCATAGCCTTACCCGTAGAAACAGGAACAGGTGGTAGAACCAAATACAATCGTAATCGATTAGAACTCCCGAAAACCCATTGGTTAGATGCGGCTTGTGTGGGAGTAGTATCAAGCTTGAAAATCTTGACTTCAAAGCCTTTGTTGATTACAGCTAAAGGCTGGGGAAGTCGGATGATGTCTACCTCCAATAAATATGGCTTTCCGATTAAACATAAAACGCGGTGTCAGACATTTTTTGGTTTCAAAACTGGCGACATAGTACAAGCAACTCTCCCAACAGGGAAATTTGCAGGTATTCATGTCGGTAGACTAATTGTACGAGCAAGTGGAGTTTTTGAGCTGATTTCAGCAAAAGGCAAGGTTAGCCCGGTGCGTCACAAATACTGTAAAACAATTCACCGCAAGGATGGTTATATGTATGCTTTATCCACCTTTGTCCAGTGAATTAGCAATTAGTGGCGTAGCGATCGTACTTTCTATTTTTCCTCCATACCTTCCGCATCAACAAGAGTTTCCTTTAATTCTTGATCTACCAAAGCTTTCTGGGCAAAGTTTCGCTTCGCTGAAGAGCCTTTATATTTCCCCTTTAGAGTTTCTTCATCAATTTCAATCTTAATTTTTGGTCCCGAGCTAGCCAGACGAATGATCGTGCCATCAACAACAGGAACTTCACTAATGCGCTTACCATCAATATAAGTGCCATTCGCACCTAAACTGACAATTTCCCAACCGCCACCTTTACCTTTTTGCCTCAGCTCGACATGGTGGCGGGAAACTACAGCACTATAGAGAATAACATCATTATCTGTGGAGCGACCGATCCGAATGACTGATTTAGATTCAAAGGGCCAAGTTTGAACAGCCACAGGTTGGAGAGGATGCAGCAGGGTGAGAGTAATCACAATTGTTACATCTTTAAATAGAGACTTTTTTCAAGACTTTCGCCTCACGAACTTATACTCTTGAAAATTACCATACCGATCGATTGAGAATTGTTCCGATCGCTCGGCTGGACTTTTGCCAAGAGATAGTAACCAGGCTACCACTTAACCAACCAAATCGGCAATTGATTCCCACCCTTCACCGGATCGGATCTTGGGGTTAAAAATATCAGATTGGGGGGGTGACACTCCCCTGACTAGAAGTTAGGGGAATCAAAGTTCGATCTCAGGAGAAGTTGCGATCGCCTGATTGCACTCACGAAGCTGCTCGCTCTGTCGTCAAGCTCTTCCCATCGCCAATCTCACAGGGAGCGATCGCAAAAACCTCACCTATTCTGGAAATATTTAGGGATTTTGGAATAAAAATGTGACCAAATCTCCTCTGCCCAGGCTAATCCGATCTCCGTGACGTAATTTATGGCGATTGCCACTCGCTAGCGGATTATGATTGATGTAAGTACCATTGGCACTCCCCACATCTTCAATGTAGTAGGCATCCCCTTCCACTCTGATATCGGCATGAATTCGGGACACTATATCAGAATGGGGAAAACCGGAAACATCAACATCGGGTGGAATGCGATCGTTAGGTTTACCAATGTGAATCACTGACAAATTGACGGGTAATTCAATCTGAGTATTAGTTTGCAGGTGCAAGAGAATCGCTGACTGATTTTGCAAAACAGTGCCGGAATCGGCGTTGCTTCTGGGTGTTGATATTGGAGGGTTAGTCTCTCGTACTGGAGGAGTTGGTATGGGAGTAGGAGGAGGAGGTGGTGGTGGCAGAGGTGTTGGACTTTCTTGGGCTAATTGAGCAGATTCACTGATAGTAGTTGGTGGCAGGTTTTCATCTGAATCGGGCATGGGCACTTCAGGATTAATAGGGATTGGTTCAAGCTCAACGAGAGGATCGGGGTTTATCAAATCCGGTATTGCCGATACTTGAGTGGGGATAGCTGGACCCTCAACTGAGGCACTAGGTTTTAAGTTAAACCCACATTGACCGCAGAAGGTAGCATCCGTTTGGACGCTAGCCCCGCAATTCGGACAGCTAGTCGTTGTCGGTAAAGGGGTAAAGCAGGCTTCGCATTGACTAGCGCCATCGGGATTTTTGTGATTGCAGTTAGGGCAGACAATCATAAGCTCAAAGTTAAAAATCAACTCAAGGATGAAGTATGGTAAATATAGCAGTTTCCGCTGTAATGAGGTAGAATTAATTAATCCTCAAAATTGAAGCAATTGGTTTGTTAATTTCTACTACTGTACATCATCAGAGCGGAAACCGCTGTATGAAGGCTAAAAGCTGAAAGCTCGAGGTAAAAAAATCTTACCCCATCCTAACTCGACTGCGATTGTTTGCCAGCAAAACGAGGTTAAATGTTGCACTACTCTTGATTTACCACTTTCATTTTTAAGCCATACTGGATCTTCATTGGATAGTGATGACTAACAGGGCACCGAACAAAAAACCATTCGCCTACCTTCCACCATCGAAATTCCCCCCTGCGCCTGCCTCTCCATCTAAAAGCCACCACATCTCTTCCTGGGGTTGAATTAATCGGGCAGGATAAGTAAGGGGATTGGCATCGGGGGCAAATATCTGAGCTAGTGCTGGGCGTTTGCTTGCACCAGCAACCAGAAAAATTACCCATCGCGCCTGGTTAATCAGTGGAGCAGTAAAAGTAATTCTCGGTTGACCATCTTTGTTTCCCACCGCGACTAGATGGTTTTGCACTGCCAGCGCCTCGGTGTGAGGAAAAAGAGATGCAGTATGAGCATCATCACCAATACCCAATAGAATGACATCAAACTGGGGAAACTCCCCAGCCTCTATCCCGAAGAATTCCTGTAATTGTGTTTCATGCTTGCTAGCATCGGCTGCTGGTGTCTCCCCATCGGTGGGGATGGGGTGAATATTACTGGCGGGAATATCAACCTTATCCAACCATGCCTGACGCGCCATCCGTTGATTGCTATCTGGATGATCCCCACTAACATAACGTTCATCACCCCAAAAGACATGAATTTTATCCCAGGGAAGATCTTGAGTCGCGATCGCACCATACAATGGTTTGGGCGTACTCCCACCAGCTAGCGCTATCGTACAAATCCCGCGATCGCAAATCGCTCTTTCAATCTTAGTCAAAATCAGTTGCAGGCCACGCTCGATCAAACCTTCCTTGTCTGGCAAAACTTCTACAATTTTTTCCATCATGACTCCCTTCCTTCCAATTCTCGTCTCTCCAGAGCCGAGTTAATTACCTGTACCTAGCCCAGATAGACAATTTTTTCAATTCCTCAGCCACAATAACCGATCCCCACAATAATATCAAACCCTTACCCTGTCTGAAGAAACTCAGTTTCTTCAGAGATCCGATCGAGGAACCACTGAACTAGAGATAATACCTTGTAGAACTTGCACAGTATCATTTAATTGGTCGAGTACCTGATTTGTCTGCTGGAGAGAAGCAACAGTTTGGACAGACACTTCACTTAATTGAGATATCGCACTACTAATTTGACTCGCCCCCTCAAATTGCCCCTCCATCTTCTGACTCACCTGCTCAAATTCTGGTGTGATATTCTGGACTTGAATCATTACAGAATTCATTTGCTCGCTGACTTGACGAACCCTTTCCACATAGTTGCTCACCTCTTGGCTCAACTTATCCATTTCCATCACGCCCGTAGCCGTAGAACTTTGTATCTCTTTCACCATCTCCTCAATTTCCGATGCGGCTAAGGTTGCCTTATCCGCCAACCATCGGACTTCTCTGGCGACAATAGCGAATCCTCCCCCAGAATCTCCTGCCTTCTCAGCTTCAATTGCCGCATTAAGGGAGAGTAAGTTCGTCCGATCCGCCACTTGAATAATATTAGCTACCACACTATTAATGTTATTAGCTTTTTCATTCATTTTTCCCAACCTCAAGGACATCAACATTGTCGCACTTGCCAACCGATCCATCTCAGTTGCCATTTCCATCAGGTTGACTTGACTGTGACTTGCCTGTGCCGCAGTGACAGTAGCAGTTTGGGCAATACTTTGGGCAGCCTTGGCTAATTCTCCACTTGTGCTAGCAATAGAAGTCGCGGTGACTTTCACTTTGTTCGTTGAAGCAGCTTGCTGTACGACAGTAGCTTCTAATTGCTTGCCCGCAGTAGCAATTTCCATCGTGGAAGAGGTAACTTTTATCCCCACTTGATTGGCCTGAGAAATTACTTCATTGAGCTTGTCAAAGGAATTTTTCAACTGCTCAGACATAGCCTTGAAAGAGTTTGCCAGTCTTTGGATTTCAAATATCTGACTTGATGGAACCTTTTGGTCGTAATTACCAGAAGCTATCTCCACTGATGCTGTGGCAATTTGGTTTAGGGGGCGAGTAATCCAGGAAGCAGCGATCGTGGCGATGGCAATCGCTACTACCAACGCCAGCAAACACAGCCAAATAGTCGTGCGAGTATGAGCATTAATTTGCTCCATGAAATCTGCTTCTGGTACCACCACCACCACCAGAAAATTCAATCCCTTTGGGTCAGAATAAGGTTGGATCAGGACGTATTGGCGCTTGCCATCTATATCAAATGAGAGTTCCTGGAGCTGTTTAACTTGGCTCAAATCCTGAAAGTACTGTTCCAAATACTTTGCTGTTTTACTAGTCAGGGGATTTTTACTGTCAACAGCTTCGATCTGCTTTTGTTCCCCACTTACCTCGATAAAGGCACTCTCTCCCGTTGATGATGCAGCCAGCATTCCCTCCCCATCTATCACAAAAACCTGTCCTGTCGCACTGACTTTGAGCGTTTTCAAAAAGTCGGACATAGCCCTTAGAGGAAATTGGGTAGTGAAAATCGCCACAAGTTTACCCTCCTCGTCATAGTAAGGTTCTGCTGCCGTCATTCCCAAAATCCGCAGCGTTGTTAACTGATAGATGCCTGTCCAAACCTGTCCCCGTTTTTCCGCTGCCAGTTTGTACCAGGGACGAGTGCGGCTATCATAATTGGTGACTGTTATGAGCTTGCCTCGCCTACCTTGGCTGTCAAGTTCATACATTTCTCGCTTGGGAAATGTCGAAGTCGTATTGGCGATAAAGCTGCCATCGGGTCTCTTCGCTGCAAAAATAATAGACCCATCGGGCATTCCCACCAAGATTTCATTGTTTAAAGGGAAAGTCTGTAGCTGATAGAAAAAATATCGCTCCACTGCCTCTCGATCCTGGAGGTCGATTTTCTTGAGTCGCAGTGCATTAACATTGGTGCGCGTAAGATCGTGTGCTGCCTGGAAATATTGTTCCATAACTCCCCGCGTCCTGGACATTACCTCAAGACGCACTTGAGAGGCAAGTTTGTTGACTGCCTCCTGTCCATTGCGGAAGGAGAGATAGCCTACCAGTCCAACTGCTGCGACAATTTGCCCAATGAAGGTAGCTACCAAGGCAGTGCGAAGGCGAAATTTGATCCCGGTGGGGGCGATCGCGGATTTTGATGAAGCCATGGTTCGAGATACTCCCAGCAGACAGTTTATCCTTAAGAAAACACTAGCAATTATTCGGCTCTGCTTTGGTCATCTTTCTACTCGAAGGTATTGTGATGAGTTAATATGGGCACGTTGGCGCGATCGATCCTTGATTTTTCCTGACTTGGGTACTCCACACATCAGGGGACAAGTAGCACATTTCGGGGTAGCTCTGCCCAGTAAAGTGGAAAATCCGCGATCGCAGTTGTCAAGACTATATCCTTATGAACAGTACTTCTGTATATTCCCCGTACACAGCCCTCGCCCTGAAAATCGTTGGGCTGATCATGATTGTCTCCTCTCTGTTAGATTTCATCATTTTGGCAATTCCTTTTGAGCCACTGAAACCGGAGTGGCAGTTCGGCTTTACCACTCAAATGGTTGACAGGGGTGTCATTCCTATGGTAGGGATGGCATTTTTATTCATCGGCTATTGGATTAGTAGTAATATGGGGATGCCGTCCTCAGAGTCAAGATCCGTTGTCACTGACTTACGCTTTTGGGCTTTACTTCTGGCTATTGTATTGGGATTACTCTTTCTCCTCCTGGTACCATTGCACTTTAAAAATGTCGGTCAACAAAGCAATCAGGCTCTCGAACAGATTGCCCAAAGAGCAACACAAGCTGAAACTGAACTAAAAAACCAAACAGACCAAGTTAGTTCCCTCGTTAAAGATCCCAAACGATTGGAGGAATTAGATAAAGCAATTTCTGGCGGTCAATTGCAAGGAGAACAACTCCAACGGGCACAAGCGATTAGAGACCAATTGCTGGCAATCAAGCAAGATCCCAACGCCCTTAAGGACAGAATTGACAAGGCTCAAACTCAAATTCGCACTGGCAAGCTGGATGCAGAAAAACAAGCAAGAACAGCAGCTTTAAAATCAGGGATACGCACTGGTATATCCAGCTTACTTTTAGCGATTGGCTATAGTATAATTGGCGCAATGGGATTGCGCAATTTGGGTAATTAAGCAATCATAAACTCTCCTCAGAAGTCCAAAAGCAAAAGTCCAAAGTTGCCCGAAATATCCAGAGACAAAAGTTCTCCCAAACTGGGGGACTGCTGGACTTCTGAACATCTGAATTTCTCAACCACTGAATTTCTGAACTCATGGGTTTTAGGAGTCGTTCGGATTGCTATAGCAACCGCCATATCGGTTAAGACCTAAATAACGTCATCAAGAGAGCCTTGAAGCCTTGCTTGATATGGGGTTTGATGAAGATCAAATAACTATCAACTGTCAACTATCAACTGCTATAGTGCCAATCATCCCAATCCCCGATGTTCCATCCTTTCACCCTGCTACTGGCAAGGGTTAATCAACGGCTACAGCTATCGGGGTTCTCCAGAGAGAGAAAGCATCAAATGTGATTCACATTGTTTTATGCTGAGTTTGAAATGTTCTCGATTTATATCCTTACCCACAACGAAGAACTCGATATTGCTGCTTGTATTGAGTCAGCTCAGTTCTCTGACGACATTATTGTAGTAGATTCTTACAGTAGCGATCGCACTGTGGAAATTGCTACCAGCAAAGGAGTAAGAATTCTCCAACACACCTTTGAAAGTCATGGTCGTCAGCGTACCTGGATGATCCAGGAAGTACCTACCAAGTATAATTGGGCTTACATCCTGGAAGCAGATGAACGGATGACCCCAGAATTATTTGCCGAATGCCTCGAAGCTATCAAAACCTCAGAATATGTGGGTTACTACGTGGCGGAGCGCGTTATGTTCATGAATCGATGGATTCGCCACTCCACTCAATACCCTCGTTATCAGTTACGTCTATTTCGTAAAGATAAGGTTTGGTTTTCTGATTACGGTCATACCGAACGAGAAGTCTGTGAAGGTAACACTGGTTTCTTAAAGGAGACTTACCCTCACTATACCTGCTCTAAAGGGATGAGTCGCTGGATCGAAAAGCACAATCGCTATTCAACTGATGAAGCGATAGAAACTGTACGTCAGCTAGAAACAGGCACGGTTGACTGGAAAGAATTAATTTGGGGAGGCAATGAAGTAATCAGACGGCGCACCCTGAAAGATTTGTCCCTCCGGTTACCAGGAAGACCATTCTGGCGCTTCCTCTATATGTATTTCTTCCTCGGTGGCTGTCTCGATGGCAGAGCTGGATTTACTTGGTGTGTTTTACAAACATTTTACGAGTATCTGATCTTGCTTAAGGTGTGGGAACTCAAGTATCAGCCTCAACCTGCGATCGACGATCCATCTGGTAGCATACCTCTGCCAGAAAAACAGGCCGAGCAAACAGCGATTACTTCTCCCTAGGAAGAATTAATCAGGAGTATCCGGTGGGGGAGGAGGGGGATAAGTCGCAATTTATCCCCCTCCTCCCCAGGGCTGTTTCATTTTCCCTGGAAAAATTATAGAGCAGGGGGGCAGAGGGGCAGGAGAGCAGAGGAAAATGAGGGTTTTTCGTAATAATTATAGCAACCGCCAGGGCGGCATGAGGCATTCTCAAGTTCTCAAACCCTTGATTTTACAGCATTCTTCCCGATCCAATAGCCCCTAGCCCCTTGCTATAATCCCTAATTTTATTTGAGTAGGATCCAGAAGCGGAAAATCTCGACAAGTATGCTTTATCGCTCTCTCAAATTTTGAGAATGAAATAGCCCTGCCTCCTCCCCCACCCCCCCTACTCTCCATTCTTCCCCGCTCCCACCACATCAATATTCGCGATCGCGAGATGATGTGAACCGCTCTCTGTTAAAATGTATTTTGTCATACTAGTTTTTTTTAAGGATCGTCAGACCAATCTCGGATCTCCAGATGCTTGAAACAACAAGTATCCCAGGCTTTGGCACAGCCAAACAGTGGCAACTTCCAGAAGCCACTAAATCTTAATCAAGATGTCAGATCTTGCAACAATTATTTACAATATTAAAAATAGACAAAGGAACTTTATGCCTGGAAGACTTCCCGGTTGATTTGATCAAGGGTTGCTATCTGCCATTACCTGCGGTAACCTCAAGGGGAAACCCCATACTCTTGATAGCGATCCGATCCAGAGTCAGATATTGCCCGGAATTATCCCACTTATGACATAATTTTAGAGCGACGAAGGAGAGTCAGTGCTTTGTGATCCAAAGCTTCAAGCAGGACTTAAAAAACGATCTGATAGCAGGTCTTCTGGTGGCGATCCCTCTCGCTACCACCATCTGGCTAACGATTACGATCGCTAGTTGGGCGATCGATCTACTCACCCGAATCCCCAAACAACTCAATCCATATAGTAACCTCCACCCGATTCTGATCGATCTGTTAAATTTGGTGGTGGGATTAACTGTGCCCCTACTCTTTATTTTGCTGATTGGCCTAATGGCTCGCAACTTTGTCGGGCGGTGGCTGCTGGATATCGGGGAGAGAGTTTTACAGGCAATTCCTCTGGCTGGAGCGGTTTACAAAACCCTCAAACAACTATTAGAGACACTACTGAAAGACTCTAACAGTAAATTTCGTCGGGTGATTTTGTTGGAATATCCCCGTAAAGGGATGTGGATGATTGCCTTCGTTACAGGTACACCTAGTCGAGAAATTCAGTCTCACATGGATGAGAAGATGTTGAGTGTTTTCATCCCGACAACACCCAATCCTACAACCGGATGGTATGCCATAGTGGGTGAAACTGAAGTAGTTAATCTCTCAATGTCTATCGAAGATGCCTTCAAAGCGATCGTTTCTGGAGGGATTGTTACCCCCACAGATACCTCACTATCAGTCACAACACCACCAAAATATCATAAACACTTGGAACAACCAATACCAGATCTACTACCCCAGATTTTACCAACAGAAGAAAGCTAATTGGTTGTTAGTTATAGCGAGGGACTCTTGGCAAGGGGCTAGGGGCTTGGGAATAAAGCTGTAAAATCAAGGGTTTAAGGAATGGAGAATGTCGGGGCTGCCCTAGGAGTTGCTATATTAGTTATTAGTTATTGGTTGTGAGTTGTTGTTTAGGAGTTATTGGCTGTTAATTAGAGATCAAAAAAAAGCAAAAATCGCCCAAAATTAACAACATAAAACCAATAACAGAGAACCAAAAACCAAGAACCAATAACAGAAAACAAACAACCAAAAACAAACAATCAAGAACAAATGAAAAAACCCCGCGTAATTGCCCGCGAACTGGCTCTGTTAAGCCTGTCCCAAATCACAAACTCCATCGAACAACTAGAACAAGAACAGCTATCAAACCTAGTTCTAGCAGCAGTCCGTACCCTGACAAGTGAAATTCACGAGGCATTAGAAACAGCATCCGCTGAACTCAAACGAGGAAGCGATCGCCTCCTGACTAGCGAAACTCGTGCTACCGACTTGCAGAGCGCCAAAGCCATGGTAGCAGATGCCATGGAACTAACTCAAAATGCTATCAACCGTCTGGGAACAGCCTTAGAAATACCAGAAACAATCCAGCTATCCAGTCAGAAAGAAGTTAGAGCCTACGCCCTAGAAATTCTCCAAACTATCAAGCGCCGACAAGTGGAAATTGATGAAATTTTGATCCAATCTCTTCAAGATTGGCAAATTAATCGCTTGCCGAGAATTGACAGAGATATTTTGCGAATTGCTGTAGCAGAAATGGAATTTATCGGAATTCCCGATCGCGTGGCAATCAATGAAGCTATAGAATTAGCTAAACGTTATAGCGATGATGACGGCTACAGATTTATCAATGGCGTTTTGCGCCGCGTTACCAACCTCAGTAAAAATAAAACACCAGCGATTGTAGAAAATATTTTATAGTAAAAAAATGGAGAATAGGGAATGGACAAGAGGGAGTTTTGAATTTTCACTCTCCCCCTACTCCCCTCCTCCCTATTCGATAGCTCCCTGCTCCCCAATCTCCACTCCCCACTCCCCATTCCCTAAAATTCAATGGTTTTTAACTGGTTTCGCCGTCAATTCGGCAATAAAGAAGAGTCAACACAAGAAAATCCTCCTCAAACTCCGGCAGTTGAAGCAGAAGAAAAGGCAACTGAGCCAGCCAAAGATGAAGAATCTTCAACAGTTGCAGATGATTATTTGAGTTGGGCAAAAGCAGCCTACCAAAATATTCATAATCAGGATAAACCCTCTCAAGCAGCAACAGAGGAGACAAAATCTCCTGAAAATCCAGCAGCAGAGGTGTCAGAATCCGAAGCGGAGACATCGGCTTCGGATTCTGTGGCAGTATCAGTTGAGTCAGATACCACAGCCAAAACTGAGACGGAATTCCCAGCAGAAACAAGCTCAGAAGTTACGGAAGCAGAATCGGCATCACAAGAAAGTGCGATCCCGATGCAGCAGGCACAAAGTGCCATCGCATCCCCACTATCTGAGGAACAATTAACAGTAGCATTAGAAACATCAGCCCCAGCTAATTGGGCGCGTGAAACTGAGAAAGAAGACAGAGTTCAAGGATTAGAAGAAACTGCAACGGAAATTTACCAACCTGTTAATGTCGCATCAACACCAGTAAAACCAGCAGCAGAAATCAAGGCAAAAACCGAACAAAATATCTCTGATGTTAAACTTAATGAAGGATTTTTGTGGTCAGCAAAAGTATTAGCATCTCAAGGAAGGACTCCCGATGATGTTTCTGCTGAAGAAATTAGTTGGTTGCAGAGATTGCGGGAGGGATTGGGCAAAACTCGTCGAACTTTTGTTAATGAACTTAAAACGGCTATTGGTCAAGGACCATTAAATAAAAACGCTATAATCGATATTGAGGCACTGCTTTTGCAAGCAGATGTCGGCGTTGAAGCAACGGATTATATTATCAAAACCCTGGAAGCAAAAATTAGCGATGAAGTGCTACAATCAGCACAAGCAATGGGGTATTTGAAGGAAATTATCCGAGATTTATTGGAACAACCCTGTCAGAGATCTTACAATTCTACCTTTGCACCAGTAAAAAATACATTGAATATTTGGTTGCTGACAGGGGTAAATGGTGTGGGCAAAACTACCACTATTGGCAAACTAGCACACTTGGCGAATAAATCTGGTTATAGTTGTTTAATTGGTGCAGCCGATACTTTTCGGGCTGCTGCTGTGGAACAAGTTAAGGTTTGGGGAGAAAGAAGTGGGATAGAAGTTATCGCTAATCCTGGTAAAAATACCGATCCAGCGGCGGTGGTATTTGATGCAATTGCGGCGGCACAATCGAGAAATACAGAATTACTCCTAGTTGATACCGCAGGCAGATTACAAAATAAGAAAAACTTGATGGAGGAATTGGCAAAAATTCGCCGTATTGTCGATAAAAAGGCTCCCCATGCTAAAGTTGAATCTCTGTTAGTTTTGGATGCCACCTTGGGTCAAAATGGTTTGCGTCAAGCGGAAGTCTTTGCTGAAGCAGCCAAATTAAGTGGGGTAGTATTGACAAAATTGGACGGAACTGCTAAAGGCGGTGTTGCTTTAGCAGTAGTGCGGCAATTGGGTTTACCAATTCGATTTATTGGTGCTGGAGAAGGGATTGAAGATTTGCGCCCTTTTTCTAGTTATGAGTTTGTGGAAGCCTTATTAAGTGGGTAGAGGCACGCTGAGAAGGTGAAATAAACACATTCTCAGCGATAATTTCTACTGTGGAGATGTTGATTGAGTGATATCAGTACTTGCTCCCATCAGGCGATAGGGTTTACCATTGCCATCTCGGATTGCACTGCCACGGGAAAGAAACCAGCGAATGGTACCATCTTTGCATAACATTCGATGTTCGCTACTGTATTGAGGAGTCAAACCTTCTAAATGAGCATTAATTTGATTTTTCACCTGAGTGACATCATCGGGATGAATTAACTCAAACCAAGCATCTATGGTATTGGCAATTTCTTCCTCACCATAACGGAGAATTGCTTTGAGGTTGGGGGCGATATAGAATTCACCGCTGTCGATGTGCCAATCCCAAATTCCCACTTTCCCTGCTTTGACTGCCAAACCATACCTTTCCTCGCTTGCCCGGAGAGCAAGTTCAGTTTCTTGATGCTTGGCTATTTCCTCTTGGAGGATAGCATTGGTTTCGGCAAGGAGACTGGTTCGCTCTTTTTCCAGTTTGGCGGATGCGGTTTCTGACTGTTTGCGCTCGGTGATGTCCCGCTCGATCGCCATCCAGTGGGTATAATTCCCGTTATCGTCAACAATAGGGACGATATTGAGTTCAACCCAGAATTCGGAGCCATCTTTACGGTAGTTGATTAATTCAGCTCTGACTGGCTCCCACCGAGCCAGGGTATCCCGAATAACATCAGCCTGAGCGCGATCGGTTTTTGGTCCTTGGAGGAATCGAGGTGTCTTGCCAATCGCTTCCTCGACTGCATAACCTGTCATCCGCGTAAAACCTTGGTTGACATATACGATCCGAGGGCCGGGTTTGTCAAGGGGATCTGCTTCGGTAATGACGATCGCATCATTAGCATTGAATACTGCTGATTCTAGCAACCGCAGGCGTTCCTCATCTTGTTTCCGTTTGGTAATATCCCGCATGAAACTTAAAGATACCAGGCGATCGCGATATTCGATAATTCGGGAGCTAACTTCTACCTGGATTTTACTGCGATCTTTCCGGTGCAGGGCATGTTCAAAGATAATGCTACCAGTGGCTTGAAGTTGTTGGAGGATTGATTTTTGCCTTTCTTCAGAGATAGGTGCTTCAATATCTTTGGCTTTTAGCTTCAGAAGTTCTTTGCGGGTGTAACCTAATCTTCTGGAGGCATTCTGGTTGGCATCTAGAATGCGATTGGTGGATAAATCGATAATAAAGATGGAGTCGTTGGCGTATTCAAAGAGATGACGATAATTTGCTTCCGACTCTCGCAGGGATTCTTCAACCTGTTTCCTTTCCGTGATGTCTCTGGCGGTACAAATCGCACCTTCCACGCTATTCTGGTTGCCCAGAATGGGGCTGAGGATGTACTCGTAATGTCTGACACCATTGATTGTAGGGTAGCTGATTTCATCAGTGAGGGGTCGTCTGGTGGCAAATACCACTTCTCGCTGATTTTCAAACAGTTCCATACCCTCTGGTGGTAGACTGATTTCTTGGGCTGTTTTGCCTAAAATTTCCGCTTGGGGTAGGTCAAACAATTGAGCGATCGCGAGATTAACATAAGTAAATCTCCCCATCCTGTCCAAGACGCAAATCGGATCTGGGGATGATGACAATACCTGATCGAATATTTTCTCTTGCTGGCGAATCCGGGCTGTAAGTTCCCGCAATCCCGCATCTTCAGTGAGGTTTTCTCCAATTCCAGATCCTATTTCTAAGGTGGTTACTTCCCCGATGCCAGAGTCTCCTCCACCCACCATCTTCTCCCCAGAAATATGGCGAGATACCCGCCCGTTGGTGACATCTGACATCATTTCTGAGGTAAACTGACTAATCTGACGTTCTAAGACTGATGTTTGAGTCAGTTGAGTGAGTTGACAGCTCAATTCCTTGTATTTTTGTTCTAACTCATTGAGCTGTTCCTGAATTTCCTCCACCGTCGATGGGCGAGGCTCGCTGGGAGGTAAGCCAAATGCCTGCTTGAGAGCATCAATCACTACCGCAGTGCGATCCCGCCCTGTTGTTTCTGCCCGAAACCGAATTTCCTGAGTCAGTTGCTCTGGAAGTCTAAACGTCGCTATTTTGCTAACCATTGCTTAATATTTTTAATCCTGGGAGAGACCTTTTTGTCAGTGGTAAGCCAGGTTTCTAATCCTGGAACACTTGACCTTAACCATCTGAAATGGGGAAATTTGAGGTTTAAAATGGCTACCAGAACCACTTGCGATCGAGATGACGATCGATATGGTTATGTCATTGTCTCAAATATAACCTACAAACACATCAGTGACATTACTGTTTTTGGTTATTGTTCTTTTTGATACACATAATTTTCTGGCCTCAAAGTTAAAATTCGCCCATACCCAAGTCAAAAGTCCCGATTTGGCAAGGTGTTTGACATTTGGTAGTCAATGGGATACAACGAAGGGAGCGATGGGGCAGACACAGGTGGAGAAAGGAGATATAACTGGCGTGGGATCCAGGTTTTTTGTCCTGTGTTTGGTGGATAGCGCCCTTGGCTAGTAGCTTTCCCAGATTGCCTCCAACAAAGGCGACAGCCAATCGGTGAAATTACCTCCTCTATTGTAATCTTCCACGCGATCGCTATTTTCTTCCGGAAAGAAAAAAAACAGGACTTACGCCCGTCAGCTACCGACATCCTACCAATCCGAGCGTTAGGCTAAATAGTTAACACTCCCGTAGATTCCGTGCGTAAGTCCTGGAAATTGTTTCGGTGCTCTGATCTAATTTTCCTCTCCTCACTATAGGAATGACCTCAGCAATATGTCTTAATTGAGTAAGCAAATTGGCTGAATTCTCTGTGGATAGGGTGTGGGGTGTGGGGTGT
>DOIX01000003.1:13883-16303 GCA_003511885.1 Cyanobacteria bacterium UBA11153 | reverse complement strand
GAGTTTGATTTCCATCCAGTAATTGTCAACTGTCCATTGTCAACTGTCCACTGCTATACAGTTTAAATGCGTAGCAGTTTAGCAGTTGACAAGGGGCTTGAGGTACACACTTCAGTTGGGGTGACGGCGGGATGTTCCCGCCGAGCTGCTGGGAGCGGATTCGAGGCAAGAATCAACACTATTGCCCTATATTATCCAGTCTATCCACTCACCCAGGCCAGAGAAGCCGCTTCTGGTGCGTAATTTATCAACCTGTCAATTGCGATCGGGAATTTCTCAGGATAAATTCAGGTAAGTTGACCTAGAATTAATGTAAATTATAGCAGTTAACACTTGATAGTTGACAATTGACAGTTATGGGAAACAGGCAAGATATGTCTTCACCATCTTGCCTTGTGTACTGGAAAATAAATCCATAAGTCAAAATTGCCTGTCAAACCCGATCAAAAGATGGAGGAAAATTCACTATGGTCAAGAAAACGCTCAAACATAATCGTTTGTGGCTAGCGATCGCAATTGGAGTCTGTATCCTCCTCTGTATGTTCCCTCCAATCAAAGGCATATTCGATCGCACCTTACTAATTAACATCTTACAACAATGGGGAAATGCCGCAGTATGTTTATTTATCCTCATCTATACCATTGCCACCGTACTAGGCATTCCCGGTACAATTCTCACTATTGCAGGTGGTGCAGTATTTGGTTTAATCTGGGGTACGCTTTGGTCAGTCGTCGGCGCAACTCTGGGAGCAGTTGGCGCATTTTGGGCAGCCCGTTACCTCCTGCGGGATTGGGCAAAACGTCAGTTTGGGGATCACAAAGCCTTAGTCAGCTTCAATCAAGCGGTAACCGATAAACCCGTAGCCTTTGTCTTAGCCGTGCGTTTTGCCCCCATCTCTCCTTTTAATATAGTTAATTTTCTCTTTGGTCTGACACCAATTGAAGCTTACCACTATACAATTGGCACATTTTTTGGCATCATTCCAGGAACAATCGCTTATACCTGGTTGGGAGTAACAGGAGATGCTGCATGGCGAGGAGGCGACAGCTTACCATTTTTCATCGCCCTATGTTTTCTCGGATTATTGTCACTATTACCAATTTTAGTAAGAAATAAAAGATAAGAGATGGGAGGCTACACACAAAAAGACTGCGATCCTATTTATTTCCATCACCTCACGAAGTTCCCATTTCTATCCTGCCACTTATGATAACCTTAAACGCTCAACAATGCTCGATAAACATCATCTAAAAACATCTTCCGTAGCCTCAATTATCCAGAAAGCTCAACAACAACTTTTATCTCCCGATAAATTTTATGGCCTCTGTCAAAAAACTTCCCAACAATTGGGCAATCAAAGATTGTACTTCTACAAACCAGCTTCAACTTTGCTAGATTTAAAAAATGGCATTGGTACCAAAGAATTACTGATATTTCTAGATTATTTATCCAGATATTTAACCTCGGAAATCGTCCTTAATGAAATAACCACAATATTTTATATAAAAAAAATATGGCTCAAGACAGATCTTCAAGTAAAAAAAGCATTACTAATAAGCCGAAATAAAATTTACCCAAATATCCTTAAAAACAGCACTCCTATTGAAGTAGAAATAGCTGGATCTGGAATGATTGGTAGAGTAGCTCGGATCAAAATTAATCAGGGAAAAGATTTAGCATTTAAAGCCTTTTTCGATCCAGAATTTGTCTGGCAACATGGACCATGGGCAGAAATTCCGGTCGGAATTCGATTAAAATATCGTCAAGTAACAAAAAATATACCGGAATTTTTATTTGCTAGTCAATATTGGGCGGTATGGGAATGGATTTATCCCCATACTACTCCCGAATCTAGATCCGGAGGAATTACTTATGAAGAATTAGCAGCAGAAGAAGGATTAACTCGCCTCAATCCCTTAAATTTAAGCAATTATAACCCTCATAATATACGCCTGGATCCCGGCGGTATTCAAAAAGAATATTTCGGCAGACATTTTTACGACACAATTAAATCGATAATCTTTTATATTAGAAAAACCCGCCGAGAAGGATTAAAATCTTTAACACCATACCTGAATAAAAAGATGATGGGGTATATTTTATTGCGATTAGTCGCTTTAATTAATCGCAAAGTTACTGAGAAAAATTACTAAAGATTAGGAGAGGGGATAAGCAGGGGGGTAAGCTGCGGCTAATCTGGCATTGGATATGAAATTTTTTGAAAGGGGTGCAGGGTATAGGGATATACAAATTAAATGCTCTGCAGCTTAGTGGGGAGAGGGAGGAGAGAAAAAAAAATGTTTCTTATCTTCCTTTTCCCCCTTCTTTTCCTTCTTCCCACTTGGGCATCCGCTCTTCCTAAGCTGCTGCCCATTTAAACCGGATATTTTCAACTTAGGGAAAAAGTCATCAAACCTTC
>DOIX01000003.1:3324-13662 GCA_003511885.1 Cyanobacteria bacterium UBA11153 | reverse complement strand
AATAGATAAATTAAATGCGTAACCGCTTATTGAATTTCCATCCATTGACGGCTCAATAACTTACCAGCCTCTTCACTATCGAGAGGTTTAGAAAAAAGATATCCCTGCCCATATTGGCATTTCATTGCAATCAAAGGATCCACTTGTTCAAGTAACTCAATACCCTCAGCAACCACATCCATTCTTAATGTATGGGCGAGAGTTACAATTGTCTGAACAATTTCCGAATTATCACCTAAAGTACCGATTTTTTTAATAAAAGATCGGTCAATTTTGAGAGTACTAATGGGAAAATCATGAAGGCGACTAAATGAAGAATAACCCGTACCAAAATCATCAATACAGAGATGAATATATCTGGATTTTAACTCTTCAATCAAAACCTTAACTAAGTTAACATTCTCCTGATCCATCGCTACACTTTCCGTAATTTCCAGTTTCAAAGTACCAACAATAATGCCCGTTTCTTCTAAGATTTTATCAATTTGTTCCAGTAAATCAGGCTCCATGAATTGCTTGCAAGAAAGATTTACATTCATTGTCAGAGGTGGGATAGACTGAAATTGCTTCTGCCAGATACTAAGTTGGCGGCAAGATTCTCGTAGCGTCCATCTACCAATAGAGCTAATCAGTCCAGTTTCTTCAGCAAGTGGAATAAATTCTCCTGGAGATATTAAACCACGTTTTGGATGTTTCCAGCGAATTAAAGCTTCAAATCCCTGAATTTTGCGAGTTAAGAGAGAGACAATTGGTTGATAATGAACCTGCAATTCTTGTCGTTCAATCGATCGGCGCAAATCTGTCTCAAGCTGTAATTGATCGCTACCACGAATGTGCATAGCTAAATCGAAAACTTCATAAAGTTTATTTTTAGCTTTAGCGCGATACATTGCCAAATCTGCATTACGCAATAATTCTTCAGCTTGAGCAGGATTGTAAAATTCGCTATCTGTACGTTCGCGAATTGTATTCAGAGCAATGCCGATACTAACAGTGATGAATACTTCGCGATCCCGAAGATAAAATGGTGACTTGATGGTTTGTTCGATTGCCCCTGCAATACGGGTAGCTTCACCAACATCCTGAATTCCCTCGAGCAGAATCGCAAACTCATCTCCTCCCAAACGTGCTACAGTATCGGTGGGGCGCAAGCAAGTTCCCAATCTCCGGGCAAAGTCTTGCAGAAGCTGATCTCCCAACTGATTTCCCAGACTATCATTAATTAATTTGAAGCGATTGAGGTTAAGAAATAGGACAGCAAACCGATAACCATAACTACCCGAGCTATCCTTACTGTACTGTTGAGAACGTCCCACCGCCTGTTTCAAGCGATCCATGAATAAAGCCCGATTAGCTAACCCCGTAAGCTGATCGTAAAAAGCATTATGAATTAATTGTATCTCAGCCCTTTTGCGATCGCTAATATCAAAAGCATAGATCCGAATGCACTCTATTTCCGGGACATAGTGCAAAACTTGTTCATAATATACTTCATCAATTTTCACCTCTCGCCGCAGGCAACCTTGCCGTTGCAGGAGTGTCTTAATCGATAGCATCCCCTCTAAAAATGGATGTTCCACATCCCCTCCCATCAATTCCGGTAACAATTCCATCGCCTGTGGATTGAGATAGCGCACCCTACCTTCTAAATCTGTTTCTACAATTGGATGGGGAGTCAGTAGTGGAAAAGAAGCCAATCTCGCTGTCTCTTTATCAGCTAACCGACGATTGGTAATATCCATTCCTACCGCAAAGAAAAAATCAAGGATACCATTCCGTTTAAAAATAGATTTGCCGCGCCATTCCACTAGTCGTTTTTCTCCCCCTTTTGTTAAGATCCAGGTTTCGTTTAAAGGGGGCGGTTCTGCTTTTAACAAATCCTTAAACCTGTTCATTAAGGGTTGGCGATCCGATTCTGGAATGAAGTTAGATATAAAATCCGTACCCACTACCTCATCTAGGGTATAGCCCAAGGCTTTGAGCAATCCTTGATTCATGGTAATCGTTTTCCCCCTACCATCAACTGCAACAAAGAAAGCCGAACTAGTTTCAATTACAGCTTGACTAAAATCTCGTTCTTGACGGAGTTGTTCCTCCAACTGCTTCCGTCCGATTGCCAATCCCAATTGAGTAGTAATTGTCACCACTTCATCGCTCCATTTTTCTAAATATCGAGAAGATTTAGTCATAAAAAAAACTAGGACTGCTAGAACTCGATTATCCAGAATAATTGGCACACCAAATCCAGCTTTAAATTCTGTAAATTCCCTGTGTTGAGGATTAACAATTTTCCCATTCAATTCACCTGTAATATCTTCAATCCACTCTGGCTCTTGCGAATACCATACCCTTCCTGCTAACCCCAATTGGGGGGGGAAAGTAAGAATTGCCCTTGAGAGTCTAAACTTTTCCATACTTGGGGTATTCTCACAGGTAGCCCAAGTCCATACCAAAGTAGTACGATCGGGATGGGGCAGCCAAGCTTCGCCATAATCCCAGCTTGTTAATTCACATATCTGACGTAGCGCGACACCAAGGGCGGATGGCAAATCAGGGGCTAGCCCAATCGCTTGGGTTAAAGTTTGCAATAAATGCAGTTTTTCTGACATGGGTAACAATTTTTGATCTTTAATCTTTGCTTAAAACCCACATTCCGTCGGTTCGAGGTTGGATCGGGGAAGTTTACTCAGATTGAGATAAAATGATTTAATATCTAACGTTTTAGGCCGAAATCGCTAAACTCGATCGATCCCAAGAGTCGTCTCAATCGATCGAGCGATGCAACCCCGATACCTGATATAACTTGATGTTATCCCGATCGCCTTCCAAACTGCCCCCTTTGGGGAAATCCAACCTGCGGAATGTTGGCAACAACGCCAGTATTGCACCCTGTCAAGGGAAACTCTTAATATTTTCCTAGGAATTAGTTTAATCTTTTTGTAGCTTAGATTGCCACTTTCGTCAGAGAAAAATACTGGTTAAATTTTGGTGTATGTCAGTGGTTGTTGGTTGTTGCTTATTAGTTGTTGATTATTGGTTATTTCCACGACTTTGTACTCCATTCCCCCATCCTCTAAGAACTTTCTCGCCCACTCCCAACAAACCACTGACAACTTCCGTTAACGTACCCTGTATGTAAAAAACATATCCTTTGATACCTCAACTGCTACGGGGGCATTGGGGTCGTAAATAGATGCTCGTTGGCTAACAAAGGGTAGATTTCCCCGCGAATTGCATCCGGGGATGAAAATCGCGTAAAATGGCTCTGCTACAGATGGAGCTTTTTTCAATTCAACTCCCAAAGCTGCGGCGATGCTGTTCGCTTTATGCTGTGCATCCGCCACCGCAGATTGGTAAGCGGCTAGCTCTAAAGCTTGACAATCATCAACCGTGTACTCTACTTTGACATTATCAAGCAAAATTTCTTCTAGTTTATCAGTCGCCTCAGTTACAGCATCGACAATTTCTTTCATGCGATCGCGATTTGGTTTGGCTACTGTCACCAAAATCTCGCCACCTCCCTCAATCGCAGTCGAAGGAAAGGGAAATGGTAAGGTGTTAGTACTCGGTTCGACAATTTTCACTTCAATTTCATCGGTAAGTACGCCAATCTTCACCAAGGCATCGACAATTGGCTGTAACTTTTGCTTGCCCACAGGTTCATCTGTTGTCTCAAAATCTGACAGCGTACCTTCCGGCTGCTCGTCGGGATAATCAGGAATAAACTTAAATTGCAAGGTAGCTTTATCTGCTGGTTGACTTACTTTACCTCTGCCCACAACTCTAAATGCAGGATCTTCTCCAACTGAAGGGTAAAATAGTTGAGCGACAACCTGCCCTCTTATATCTCGAACAACTTCTGGCTTAACATTTTTTTCTCCCCTTGCTTCTTCCCTTTTTTGGCTATCCCCCAACTCATTCGCCTTCCCAGTAGAAGTCGTACCAGTCCACAAACTAGCCATCATTACCGCGACAATTAGCGATCGCATTGCTGTCTTACTCATATTTTAGAAATCCCGATCGAGCATCAAGTAAATTGTCGCCCTAGATTGCCCAGCACTGGAGATCTTTAACCAGGAATTACGCAAAACCAAGAGCGAGCAAGATCTTTCCCATCTGACAGGATTATCATAGAAGGGTTAACGAATCTTTACAAAGCCTGCGATCGTGCAACAGCTAACATCACCAACCACTTTTGACAAACACCTTTGGACTTGGCAAAGTCACCCTATCCAATACGCCGTCGCTGGTACGGGTAAACCCCTATTACTGGTTCATGGGTTTGGCGCATCCATTGGACATTGGCGCAAAAATATCCCTGTTCTTGCGGCTGGGGGCTACCAAGTCTTTGCGATCGATCTTTTGGGATTTGGTGCTTCCGCCAAACCTCCTCTGGATTACAGTATGGAGTTGTGGCAAGAAATGTTAAGAGATTTCTGGGAGGCTCATATCGGCAAACCTACGGTATTTGTCGGTAACTCTATTGGTGCGCTCCTGAGTTTGATGATGGTGGCAGAATACCCAGATATTGCTGCAGGTGCGATCTTAATTAATAGTGCTGGTGGGATGAATCATCGTCCTCATGAGCTTAAACTGCCTTTGCGATTGATGATGAAAGGCTTTACTACCTTAATTAGCTCCAAAACAATTGGGAAATTCATGTTCGATCGCATTCGGGATAAATCTCGCATCCGCCGTACCCTACACCAAGTCTATCGCGACCCTGAAGCGATTACAGATGAACTGGTAGATTTACTGTACCAACCATCTTGCGATCGCGGTGCCCAACAGGTTTTTGCCTCTGTCGTTACTGCACCTCCTGGCCCTTCTCCTCAAGAACTTTTACCTAAAGTCAAGTGTCCCCTCCAAGTGATTTGGGGTGAAGAGGATCCTTGGACTCCAGTTACAGGGGCGAAGATATATCAGCAGCAACGGGAAATGGGTGCTGATGTGGAATTTTTTGGTATTCCCAATGCAGGCCATTGTCCTCATGACGAGAAACCGGATCTTGTCAATCGACTTATTTTAGATTGGCTTAAAGATCGTTGATCTGCCAAACCTCTGTCTGTATGGCATCGCAGTCTCTCAGCTAATATGGTGAGAGGCGAAATAATACCAATTCTCTAAATGCCTACTACAGTGGCGATCCTGGCTCCCCCCTCTTAATAAGGGGAGTTGGGGCAGGGCTGTCTTGTCTATTGCTATATAACCTATAGCAATAGACAAGACAGCCCCGACATTCTCAATTCCTCAAACCATTGATTTGACAGCTTTCTGCTCGATCCAAGAGCCAATAGCCAATAGCCAATAGCTTCTAATCCTTCCTTATATCTTCATAAAAATCAGAACAAGAGATTTTCCCAGTCAGTAAATCTACCGATCGCATTTGATAGGGAATAGAGCGGAAACTTCAAAAAAAAATTCGGTAATTTTATCGAAGTCTTTTCCTCCTGAGTCATAGCACAATTAAACAAGAGAAACTTGGAGCTGATGGAGAACACCAAGATTTGATGGTCTTCACCTAATCTAGACAAAAATTCTCACGCAACACGTTGGACATATCCGAAAACCGATCTGAAAACCTTGTATAACTTGGTGTGAAGGTTAAATTCAGGATATGTATCTTACAGGACAGACATTCACAATCACTTTCCAATCATCTTGCGTCATCTAGTAGAAAAAACGACAATGAATCTTGAACACATTGCTCAATATTACATTTCAAACCCAGATTGTGAATTGTCTGCTTCTGTTGTGAGTAAGTTTCGTCAATTTATTCTTGATCTCGCGCAAGTAGAGCTGCCAGAAATTGATTTTCAGTATGTGGACTATGTGCCTTATTTAAAAGGTGACGAACTCTGCTTTGAAGATATCCAAGCTGATTTCAAACAAGGTAAATTAAAGATTACCACCCAGTTTAATAACTCAGATCTTCTTGGGCCAGAAGTTAATCTGATTTTTCGTTGTATTCATGAAATTCATCATCTTCAACTCAATGTAGGCTTTGACTTAGAGGGAGAGTTTAAGACTGCCGCTCATCTCATCTCCTTAACAAATAATATTTTATTTAAGCAAATTCTTTTCAGTGAAACTATGGGTCAAGTCGCGGTACGTGTCTGTAAGGGAGCGTTTCCAGATTATCAAAAAGTTGTACTATTTCCTCTCGAATTAATCGAGGATTTAACTCAAACATGGCAGCCTGCAATGTAAAAGTGGGTAATGGAAGAGCGGATATAAGGATGGGGCATGGGTGGTAGGTAGTGGGCTAATAAACTGGTGAAAGGATTGTTGATGAGTTGAGATCCTCTTGGATATTTTCTAACTATTACTCTAGTTTGCGATCGCAAGGAATACAAGCTACTGCTATCTCATCATAATGCGATCGCGATCTTTGACAAATCTGTTCTTTTATGCTATAGCGGAATCAGGTGAAAAGTGCCATCTCCATTTTTACGGGAGAGCCGTACTCAGTTCTTCTTCATTATCTAGCAAAGGAGTACGAAGACAAAGATATAATAAAGGCCCAATTAAAGGGAGGAATGCTACTATCCAAAATAAAAGCTCATTTTTCATCCCTCGCCGCGCCATATCATCTCCCAATAGGGTGGGAAATAATAAACTTAACATGCAAAAATCCAGACTCATAACATGAATAAATTTGCTAGTTTGCCATTGAGTAATAAAATCGCCCCAATCTCCTTGAGTTAAGCCAAAACCCAATAGCACCAAAGTTCCTAAACTGAGGGCAAATCCCAGCCAACGAGAATCTAATAATTTGATAAAGCTAGTCTTAGAGCCAGTAAATTCCTGATGGGATTGGCGTAGTGCTAGATAAGGTAATATGGCAAATGCTCCTACCGCAAAAGAAGCCGTCACAAAAGCCCAGGCAGGAATTTTCTGTCCTCTACCATCGATAAACAAGACAGAGGCATAAACCATAGGCCATATCCCCATAATATTAAATAGGGCAATAATTAAAGGATCGATCCCTTCCCATTTACCAAGAGACAGATTTTTAATTAATTCTAATGTTTCTGGTCGATCCGGAGGTGCAAAGAGAAATCCATAGCTAATCAAGCCAATCCAAATTAACCAAAATCCAAGTTTTTTACTCATAATTTTTATTAGAGGGAGTGGAAGAGTGGATGCCCTGGTGGAAGGGAGACAAGGGAGATAAGGAAGAAATTTTTTTGTCTTTTCCCAGCCCCTAGCCCCTAGCCCCTACTCCCCGCTCCCCTCTCTTTGACTTAAAGCTCCTGTCAAATAATCAGCAGTCGCTTCAACTAAGGCGATCGCATTTTCGTATAGCATTCTGGTAGGGCCTAGAATACCCACACTTCCCACTGGAATTCGATCTTGGTTGTAGGTAGCGCAGACTAAAGTACAGGTACGCATAGGTTCTAGAGTATTTTCTGTACCAATCTTTACTTTAGCTCGATGTTTAGAATTTGGCGATTCTGTCGATTCAAAAATTGTCGGCCAAAGTCGATCCTGTTCTTCTTCTAAGAGATGTAACAACATTTGCACTTGCTGCAATTCCGAAAATTCTGGCTGACGCAATACCTCAGAAATCCCGCGAATTAAAATTGGTGTGGCGACGGGTGTCCTCATGGGGCGAGTTAATTCTGAGAGCAAGTTTTTTAAGAAATCAGCATATTGAACAAATTCCCGATCTAATTCGCTCCAATCCAGGGTGGAGATTTCACCAACAGATATTCCCCGTAATTTACTATTTAAAAAATTAGATAATATTTGCAATTCTCGTTCCACAATTGTCTCATCTAATTCGGCTTCTTTCGATTGGGCTAATTCCATCAAAACCGATTGAGTGTGATAGCCATCCATCACCACGATTAACATTACTTTTCCTGGTTGAATTGCCACTAATTGTAAATGTCTCAATCGCATTGTTTGACTTTGAGGCATGGTAATTAAAGCAATGTAACCGCTCACAGTGGAGAGGATTTGTGCTGCATCTCGCAGAAGCGCCTCTAAGTTCGATTCTTCCCATTTCAAGCTATCTGTGAGTAAGTTTTCGATTTTACGCCCCATACTTGGAGATGGCTTCATTAGTTGATCGACATAAATCCGGTAACCAGAGTCAGAGGGTACTCTCCCAGCAGAAGTGTGGGGTTGATACAGTAGTCCAGATTTTTCCAAAACACCCATACAAGCACGAATAGTAGCGGGGCTAAAAATCATGTCGTATTCTTGGGCTAAAACTTTAGAACCTACTGGTTCCGCCGTCGCAATATAATGACGGATAGTTGCCCAGAGAATATGTTGTTGGCGATTAGTCAAACTTACTTGTGCGGACATAGGAAGAAAATTGGAACTGAATCAATTTTTATTTGAGTAGATGGGAATTAATATTTTTGATTAGGACTTAAGCTAATTAACCCAGTTGATATTTTGGAAAAGATCCTTATTTGGGCGATTGTTAATAGATAAAGAAAATAGGGTTATTCCTCCCCGGCATTGGAGTCTTCTTCATCTCAGTCTGCACCAAAAAATCTGGATCTGAAAAATGGAATTCCCGACACCATTTTTTCAAAAAACTGGGTTCGATCTCCTCATTAAATTTACATCCTTGAACTTTGAGAAACCGGGTTTTCGCTCAAAACCCGGTTTCTTCTGTCCGTAAAATTTACTGGGGTGGACTGCTAGGGGAAAGGAGATGTAGTAAACATCCCTGGATTGATATTAAATATCATAACAAAACAAAGGGAGCTTCCGCAGCGTCGCCAGAACTTTTAATTAGTAAGAAGGAATGGTATAATCGACAACTGCCGAGTAAGCATCAATTCCTCCTGCCACATTTTTGACATTGGTAAATCCTTGACTCACTAGCCACTGACACATCTGAGCGGAACGGATACCATGATGGCACATCACCATCGTTTCCACATTGGGGTGAAAGCGAGTGTGAATTTCGTTGCACCATTGGGAAAATTCGCTCAAGGGAAGAATCTCGAAACCTTCTAATTTCGCGATCGCGACTTCTGACCATTCTCGCACATCGATGAGCTGAAGTGGCTCTGCACTATCTCTTAGGCGCTTGGCTAGCTCTTCGACGCTGATTTGAGGAATAGGTTGAGGGAAGGATTGAGTTGTCATTGGCTTTCACAGCTCGGGGGTAATAGGTAAGGCTCTGGTGACATTGCCGGACAAAATCTGTCCAAAGTTAAGTATTGTAAAACTTAATTAAGTTTATAAGCAGTAGTGGTCAAAAATAGTATCATCTGGTCAGGAGGCCAAATGAAACTACCTGACTACGCCAAAGCAATAGGCATAAGCTACACAACCGCATGGCGCTGGTGGAAAGCAAACAAACTGCCACATCCGGCACGACAAACGGAAAGTGGTCTAATTATAGTTGACTACTCACCGCAAGCGCCATCAAACAAAGCCAAAAAAAACCGAGTTGCTATTTATAGCCGAGTTTCATCTTCCGAAAATAAAGATAATCTCAACCGTCAATCAGAGCGATTAACCGAGTACGCAATTGCCAACGGTTATCAAATCGTCAGAAACGTTAAAGAGATTGGTAGTGGATTGAACGATCGCAGAAAACAGTTAGAAACACTGCTACAACAAAATGATTATGATATTCTTTTGGTTGAGAATAAAGACCGTTTGGCTCAATTTGGTACGAATTATCTAGACGTACTGCTTCTCAGGTTGGGAGTTAAATTAGAAATAGTCAACCTAGCAGACAACGGAAAAGATGAATTGATGGAAGACTTAGTGGCGGTAGTTACAAGTTTGGCGGCTCGACTTTACGGGCAGCGTCGCGCTAGCCGAAAAACCGAAAAAATAATTGCTGAATTAAGGAACCCAGACTAAAGGATGCAACTAGCTCAAAGGCACATTATTAAATCTACAAACGACTCTTTTGCCGAGATTGATGAATTAGCTTTTAAATCCAAAAATCTCTACAACGCTGCTAACTATGTCATTCGCCAAAACTTTGTCTACGGCTGGGGATATCTCACTTACAATAAAATGGCTTCTTTGATGAAATCCCATCCAGCGTATCAGGCACTACCTGCAAAAGTCAGCCAACAAATCTTGATGATATTGTCCAACAACTGGCAAGTTTTACTTCCTTCTTTATGGCTCAACTACCGTGGAGGTTGCTATACATCAATAACGTCATCAATAGAAGTTCCAATCATTCCTGAGTAAATGGTTGGATGAACATGGGTATAATTGTCAACTGTCCACTGTCAATTGTCCACTGCTATATCTCTGATGGTAAGCTGTTACCCATTTAAACTATATATTGATTTGGTGGAATTAACATCGATTTCTCACTTATAGCAACCGCCAGGGCGG
>DOIX01000003.1:1284-3029 GCA_003511885.1 Cyanobacteria bacterium UBA11153 | reverse complement strand
CCCCTAGTCCCTTGCTATAATCGCCCTTAGTGGCAGTCGTAACCGATTATGAAACTACGCTCGTTTTTTTCTCCCTTGGCAGTAGGAGTCTTATTACTGCTAATTGTTGCGGGCAGCTTTTTCGGCTTCCCATCCTCAGCCCAGGCGAGGATGCCCCAGGAAAATACCTTGTCAAATCCATCAACGACTATCTTTGTCTCTAAACAGACACCTCTCATGGTTTCCCTTTTGGGAGAGAGAGAGGATTTGGAGGAATTGCGGGAATTAGCAGACAGTATGGTAGCCCCTCTCAATTTAAACTATCGCCAAGATATCCAATCTTGGGTGGGTGATGAAATGACTATGGCTATCGATTCTTTAGATTTCGATCGCAATTCTGATAATTCCACTCAGCCCGGATATCTGCTAGCATTAACCACAGAAAATCCCGAAAAAGCTAAGGCAGCTTTGCAAGTTTTTTATACTAAGAAATCGGTTGTGGGAGAGGGGGATTTAGTTTTTGAACCATATAAAGGCGTAACTATTCTTTATAAGCGTCCCCTATCTGGATTAATTCAGGATTCTCCTCAAAGTCAACCTCCCCAAATTATCGCTAGTGCTGTAGTTGCTAATCGATTTGTATTATTTGCTAATCATCCCAAGGTATTACGAGATGCCATTAACAACGTTCAAGTGCCCAATCTTAATTTGGAAAACAGCCCGGAATATCAGAAAATTCTGCCTAGTTTGACAGAAGAGCGCTCTGGGATTGGCTTCATCAATGTACCGGCTTTAGCCGCTTGGATTTCTGGGGACTTTATACCAAAACGAGAGCCATTTGAAGCCTCCCAAACTATGGGTATTGCTTTCTCTTTACATGGTAATGAATTACTAGCACATGCTGCTACTCTTGGGTCTCAATCAAGTGAGGAAACTATCGCCCCTATCCTCTCGGAAACTGTGAATGCTTTGCAATATATCCCTGGCGAAAGTACGTTGGCAATTGCTGGTACTGACTTAAATAAACTATGGTATAGTCTATCAACGGGACTTGCCAATGATGATATTCTTAAGTCTCTCTTGGATCGATCTATTGCTCGTTTGCAATCCGGTTGGGAAATCCAATTGCCAGAAGAAATCTTCAGTTGGGTACGGGGAGAATATGCCCTCTGTTTACTGCCGACTGCTGATGTTATGAATCCTGATTGGATTTTTGTCGCTCAAAAATTTGACAGTGCTAATGCCGAAGCCGCGATAGCGGCTCTTGATGAGCTTGCTGAAACTCAAGGGCTAACTGCTGGAACATTACCATTTCGCGATCGCAATTTGACTGTCTGGACAAAACTCCTCCCTTCTAGTGTTAAGGATACCAAGGATGGCTTACTTAATTTAGAGGCAAAAGTCCAAGGGATACATACCTCGATTGGCAATTACGAGATTTTCACCAATTCCATTGAGGCTATGGATGAAGCTCTCCAAGGATTGGATAATTCTCTATTGAGTAGCAATACATTCCAAGACGCAATCGCGCCTTTGCCATTTAATAATAATGGCTATTTCTATCTCTATTGGCCTCATAGTAAAGCTTTCCTCGAACATCAGCTCCCCCTACTCCGAGTTTTGGAATTCTTAGGACAACCTTTATTCCATAATTTGCACACTCTCTCTGTTAGCAATTATGGTATTGATAAGGGTGTTCAGGAGAGTAAGCTATTTTTCCGCTTCTTTGAAGATGAAGATTAGCACTTGACAATGGACAGTTGACA
>DOIX01000003.1:0-924 GCA_003511885.1 Cyanobacteria bacterium UBA11153 | reverse complement strand
AACTGTCAACTATCAACTGATATAATTACTGACAATTCCTGACCATTGCACATTTTTAAGTCGATCTCGACGATAGGAAAAGAAAAAATCTGGTTCCTGATAAGTACAATAAGGTGCGATCGCAATTTGTTCAGCCTGTAACCCTAATTGCTCCAACTGTATCCCATTAACTCGTCGGACATCCAAACGTATCTTTCCCGGCTCCGGATCTTCTAAAACAGGCGAATCAGGTAATTGCCGCAAAAACTCCAAAATTGATTCAGGAGAATCAGCCTTATCTTGTGGTATAATACTAGCCCCAACTTCAGCAGCAACTTCAACAGAAACCTGATAAACCTCACCTGCGATAGCAGGACCCATAGCCACCCGCAAATTTTCCAGACTAGTACCAGAATCGATAAATTTAGCGATCGCAGCAGGTACAATCCTACCAGCAGTACCTCGCCATCCAGCATGTATGGCAGCAACTTGTCCCGTCTGAGCATCACCAATCAACACCGGAGTACAATCAGCCGTACAAACCCAGACAGATTGCCCAGACTCCTCAGAGAGAATACCATCAGCCAGAGGATGTAGCAAATCGCGATCGTGATAATCAGGAATCGCCCTGTCAATTTCAGTCGGGGTTAACACAGTATTGCCATGTACCTGCTTAACACGATATACCTTAGCATCAGATTGAAGCGCGATCGCAATCCTATCCGGTAGACGAGGCGAAAAATGTTGCGTAAAAAAGCCGTGCTGCCACGGTTCCAGCAGACTACAGGTAAGATAAGGTAAATCATCCCAAGTTTGCCACTGCCAAGCATTCATAGAAAAACTCCAAACTTTGGTTTATCCTAGCTTAGGGAATATTTTATGCGAGCAGTCCCACAAAACCGCGATCGCAACCACCATATCAGTATTATAAAACTTCATTAAGTT
>DOIX01000005.1:10388-11902 GCA_003511885.1 Cyanobacteria bacterium UBA11153 | reverse complement strand
GGGATTTTATGTCGTTGCTGGAAAGAGCTGACAGTTATTGGTTTATACGGGATTATCTTAGCGGTGGAAATTGCTATCGCGGAAGGGATTTTACTGCTAAATGCTTCAAGTTTATCTCTAGCTATCGCCAATATTAGCCTCGGCTTATTCACAATATTATTTACCGATTGGTTGCTGAGGCGGGAAGCCATACCCTCTAAATTACAAAACCATATTCAAGGATTACCTTTGTTATATGCCACCCTAGGTATTGCCTTCCGTTTATCTTACTTTACACCTTATACAGGATTACTGATTCTCGGTGCAGCTTTAACTTTTATCGGAGTTGGCTGTCGCTATAGCCAAGATAAAACCATTAGTTATCTGGGCATGGCAGGTATTTCCATCGCCTGGTATGAATTAGTTATCTATCAGATGCTCCAAACACCCGGAGGAAATCCATCCGATGGCTTAACGATATTAGCAGGATTAGCAGTTGCGATCGCAATTATTTACCGATTAGCTGCCTGGTTTTGGCAATTGCGCCGTCACAGTCATATTCTCAACTTCCGAATTACCGAAATCGAAACCACAGCCCACATCCATTGGGTAATTGGCAGTATCCTCATCTTATTAGCAGCCACCACATCCCTAGGCACAACCCCCAAATTAAGAGAAGCTGGCATTGCCATTAGTTGGATTTTAGCTCTATACGCCCTAATTCAAGGACGTTATCCCCAACCAAAAAACGCCAAAAATCATCCCCCATCCCCCTCCTCCGACTTATGGGTATATCTCGGATTAACAGAAGTTGCCATTACAGGAATGTATGCCCGTTTAACATGGACGCAATTAAGCATACTCGATCCTTGGCGACTGGTGGTAGCATCTGCCTTTGCCATCTTTCTCTATCAAATTCCCTGGTGGCGATGGGGATGGCATGTCATACCGTGGCAGCGCTATGCGATAGTATCGCCGCTATTAACAGTAATCACAATATGGCTCAAAGGCGATGACATTTCCGATCTTAACTTATTTGCGATCGCGAGTTTTTATGGTTGGGTAGCCAAACGTCAGGGAAACCTACGCTGGACTTATTTTAGTTTATTTTTCATCGATTGTGCGATCGCCCGTTCCTTTGATAAACTGCAACTAACAGATCCCTTATGGAATTCCGCATTAATTGGCTTATCTTTACTTTACATCGCCCACATCGATCCAGGATTAAAAACACCATCACAAAGACAAACCCGCCACTACCTCTACTTATTAGGTAGCGGGATAATTTGCCTCACCGCCTTATTCTACCATCAAGAGACTGGATTAATACCCGCAATTATCGGTATTATCGCCATCTTTGCCGGATTAAGCTTGCGAATCCGGGCATTGCTCTTTATCGGCACAGCCACATTTTTACTTACCACCTTTTATCAACTAGTTGTCTTAAGTTTCCGCTATCCCTTCTCCAAATGGATAATTGGTTTAATGGTAGGTATTTTATTTATCAGTATTGCCGCTAACTTTGAAAGGCGACG
>DOIX01000005.1:0-10057 GCA_003511885.1 Cyanobacteria bacterium UBA11153 | reverse complement strand
TTGATAGTGGACAATTATTTGTTCTCCTTTTGTTTTTACCTGATAATTCCACCAACTCATCCCAGAGAAGTCCATGAGTTTACCCCATACTAACTCAAGTTACCAGTTATAAGCGATTAGCACTTTGCCACCCCCTAAATCCTCCTCAGTAAGAAAGACTTTCCACAAAAGTTCCCCTCTTAATGGGTACTAATCGATAATATTTGTAAATAGATTTTTATTTAAAAGCAGAAAAATAGTAACGTTATTCACTCAAAACTAGATTAAACTTTGACTGAGGTAATTGCGATAACACCTGATGGTATGTTAGGCGACAGTTAACGCAGAATTCCGTCATTAACATGAAAATAAAATGCTCATCCAATCGAGGAAAATGTATCTTCAAGACACCCAATCAACCACCACCTACCACACCCACTAACTGCCAATAAATAATAGATTTTTATTTAAAAATAGAAAAATATTGACGTTATTTAGCCAAAAATAGATTAAACTTTAGCCAAACATTAATTAGAATAGCAATCGCCCTTGACAATCTCAGTCTCCTTAGAAGAGAATAGGAAAAGAAGGTTGAATATTTTAAGGTAATTGCCTAACAATCATGTAAAATTAAATATTTATTTAAGATGATATGAGAGAGAAATAAATGTTAAAAGTAAATCTCGGTTTATGGTTGAAGCAGTGGATAAAAAAACAGCGGACAGTATTCATAACCGCAGCCGGAATCACAAGCGCTGTAATGATCCTCCGCTTAACAGGCATACTACAATCAGCAGAATTTGTTGCTTTGGACGAAATGTTTCGCCTTCGTACCTCCGAAGGGCAAAACAATCGCATTGTCATTGTCAAGATTGACGAGAATAACCTGCAAAAGATTGGACAATGGCCTATTCCTGATGGCTTAATGGCGAAATTGATAGAAAAAATAAATACCTATCAGCCACGGGTAATTGGCTTGGACATTTATCGAGATTTACCAGTGAAACCAGGTAACGAAGAATTTATCCAAGTAGCGAAAAAAACTCCCAATTTAATCGGGATTGAAAGACTCCCCGATAAAAGTAGCTTAGGTGTAGCAGGATCTTCTATATTAACAGAAAAGAAACAGATTGGTTTCAATAACGTTATCGTGGATCCTGATGGCAAAGTCCGCCGGAGCTTACTATATTGGCACATTAACGGGAAAGAACACAACAGCTTTGCCCTCAAGCTAGCCTTAACTTATCTCCAAGCAGAAAAAATAGTACCCCAAAGTGCGGCGAGCAATCCTAAATATTTGCAACTAGGTAAAGTTGTATTTCCCTATTTCCAACCCTTTGATGGCGGTTATGCGAGAGTAGACGACAGGGGCTATCAAATTTTAGCCAATCTGCCACATCCAGGCAGCTTTAAAACAGTATCAATTGCCGATATTCTAACCGACAAAGTACCAGCCGCATTACTGCGCGATCGCATAATTATCATCGGCTCCATGGCTCCCAGCCTAGAAGATGTCTTCTACACCCCTTACAGCGATAGCAAAACAGGAGTAGCCCAATCAATTTTTGGCGTAGAATTGCAAGCCAGCTTTACCAGCCAAATTCTCAGCGCCGTTTTAGAGGGAAGACCGATCGTTAAAGTATGGTCAAAACCGCTAGAATGGTTGTGGATATTCGGATGGTCAGTCTTAGGAGCCACAATTATCTGGAAATTGCGATCGCCCCTACCCTCCTTTGGTGCTATCCTCATTACAGCCATTACTTTAAATGGAATCTGTTACATTGCCTTTTTAGGCGGATGGTGGTTGCCCCTCATCCCGCCCATAATCGGATTACTTGGCGCAGCCACAGTAGGCATCAGTCAGCTAGCATATATACAGGAAGAATTAAAACGCTCCAAAGAATTCCTGCAAACCGTAATTAATACTATTCCAGATCCAGTTTTTGTCAAAGACAAAAATCATCGCTCCATTATCCTTAATCCTGCCTATTGTAACTTTGTCGGCTATCCCCTAGAAACATTAATGGAAAAGTCAGACTATGACATTTTCCCCCCCCAAGAAGCCGCCGCCTTCTGGAGTCACGATGAACTAGTATTCCAAACAGGTGCAGCCCAAGAAAATGAAGAAGAAATCACCGATGCCAATGGCCAAACCTATCTAATCGCCACCAAAAAATCCCTCCACAAAGACGCAGCCGGAAACATATTTTTAGTTGGCGTAATTCGCGACATTACCGAAAGAAAGCGCACCGAAGAAGAATTGAGACGCTCCAACATCGAACTCAAACTTTCCGAAGATAGACTGCGCTATATAGCTTATCACGATCCCTTAACCAGTCTAGGCAATCGCAAATACTTCCAAGAAAACCTCACTCAATCTCTAGACTTAGCCCGAAAGCAAAAGCAACTATTAGCCCTATTATTTCTAGACTTAGATGGCTTTAAAAAAGTCAACGATACCTTGGGGCACGATATCGGCGATGAACTTCTCAAAGCCGTAGCCGATAGACTAACCGATAGCTTGCGCCATACAGATATTGTCTCCCGACTTGGGGGCGACGAATTTACTGTCATTCTCCCTGGAATTCCCGAAGTCAAATATGCTGGTAAAGTTGCGGAAAAGATTGCCAAAGTAGTTTCCGAAGATTACTATTTAGAAGGACATCAGGTACATGTAACCACCAGCATTGGCATCAGTATCTTCCCCCTTGACGGTGAATCTGAAGAAACTTTAATTAAGAAAGCCGATACCGCCATGTATCATGCCAAAAAATCAGGTCGCAATCAACATCGATTTTGTCATTCTACTAGCTCGTAAATGTAGCGATTGCCAAATATTAACGTCTTGTTACTTGAACTGCGTAAGTCCTATATACTTGACATCAAAGCCATTAATCTCTCAACTTTTGCCCATAATTCCTCTCTATAAACTAACCCTTCCACCCACCTTGGCGGAATATTACTGTAGCCAAACTTCGCACCTAATAGTGCCCCGGCAACTGTAGCTTCTTCTGTCTGTGGCTCAGGTGTCACAGTTCCTTCTTCCACTTCAGCTCTAATCTCAAATATAAAAGTTTCCTGTTCAACTAATAGATGCTTTTCTGGGTTTAAGGCAAAAATAATAGACTCTAACATTTCGCTCAATTTGGGTTTTCTGCCAAAACTTTAATTACGTCTGTACTGCTATAACTATTCCCACAGAATTTCTGCAATATAAATTTTTCGTTCAGCATCCGACAGGAAGTCATGCAAGCCAGTATCAATTATCATGTGCAAAGTTTTTAAAATTTCTGGCAATCTGGGTTGTCGATTCCATTGCGCTTTGTAGATTGGTGACAAACTTGCGCAGGCATCACGGCAGGTAATAACTAAGGGGGCTTCTGGTGACAAACCTCCGCCATTCGATACAATATTAGCTTTATCTTCTATCACTAAAACCAATTTTTCTACAGATACTTCCTGACTGTTATCACAAATTTCTCCTAGATAACTCCTTAAGACTGTTGTTATGTAGTCAAGGAGTTGTTGCCGGGTGGGAAATTCTCCTCGCTCCTCGCTGTAGGTTTGGGCAACTCCTTTCAATCCGTCTTCAAAAACATAGCTAGCATCATAGCTAATCGCCTCATTATTGCCAATGTCTTCCCAAGGAAAGGGGAGTCTTTTTCGTGAATTAAGTAACACTTCTTTAACCACTGTTCCTTTTTTTACTGACAGGTACTCATAGATTGAGTCCTGGAACAAAAATAGTTTAATCGTTTCAAATAATTCTGTAAATTTGGGAAAGCGTTGCCATTCTTCTTGATAAAGTTTTACTAGTTCTCTCAAAACATTTTTTAATTTAATGACAAATTCCACATCAGCATTTTCTACTCCAAAGTCAAAACAACTTTCTCGATAAGGCTCTCCATCGAGGCTGATGCTTAAGTACTCAACAATAACTTCCCCACCATCAGCGCAAAATTCTTCCAGATTCTGAACAAATATAGCGGCAAGTCCATCAACTAACTCTTTTACTGTTGGATATTCCCCTCTCTCTTTTTCATAGGTTTGGGCAAGTGCCATAAAGGCTGCGTTTAAGAGATTAATCGCTTCGGGACTGATGATATTGTTGTTACCGATTTCTGTCCAAGAGAAAGTGATTTCTGGTTCCAAGGGCGGTGCGGAAGCTTCTGTCACAGCTTCAGTAGTTGGGGTGACTTCTGTGGGCTGCAAGAAAGATACTATAGTTCCTTGTTCCAGTTCAGCTACAATATCAAAGATTGAACTTCCGGCTTCAATTGAGAGGTACTCTTCTGGATTAGATAATTCAAAGACAACAGCCCATAGGAATTCACTGAGTTTAGGCTTTCTCTCAAAAGTCTCTTGATAGATATTTTGGCATTCAACAAAGTTTTCATAGATAATCGGAGCCAGTGTTTGAATTAGAGAGCTATTTAGTTCTTCAGATACTACATATTGCTTATCTTCCAGATAAGCAACAATTTTTTTGATTTGAAGAATTCCTCCTTCAAGGAGCAATTCTTCAGCATTTTGATTGATGACTAACTTAAGAGTGACTAACAATTCCTGTAAAGTTGGTTTAGGTATATTTTCCACCTTCGTTCTCTCGACAAGAGTAGCCAACATATGTCCCATAATGTTAGCAGGACTGTCACCCATCATATTATGATTATAGCTCCACCAGCCCATAATTGCCTCCTAATTTATCTACAATAGCCCCGTGCTTTTATTTCGGGATCGTTTCTCATCTCTTCTGCCCACTCTCGCATCGTGGCATCAGTGATTTGGGCACTATCTTTATTAATTACTGTTCTGGGATCTGTCTCCTTTAGATAGTCTACCAACTTTTGCTCTAAATATCTAGCCATATCTTCATCTCTAATTCCTGTAGCTCTTTCTTTGAGTGTAATATCTTTCTTAAATTCCTGAAACTCTCTTTCCGCTTGCTCTTCTGGAGTTAACGATCGCTTTTTTTGTATATTTTCTAACTCTCTTAAAATTTTTCTCGCATCACTGCGATGCCTGTTTTGTCTATCTTGTCTAGTTTGTTTGGTTTGTCCCACATAAACCTTATCAGGATAAATCGGATTCGTTCCTTCATAAATAATGAATGCTCCCATCTGATAATCTTGATTATGAACTAGGACACCAGAGCCAACAAAGTAGTTATGATTTGTCTCAATACTGAGATTGTAGGTATCGCTTTCAAATCCCTCCTGCAAAACAATTGACTCAATTTTCACCCTGTTGCCATCCCAATGCTTAAGCTCCATCCCCTCTTTTAATTCACTAGCAGCAATCCATTCTGATGTATCTTCTACCCAGAAGGGATGTTTCCCAGTAGCTTTAATGATATTGTTCCCTACCTTAATTTCATAGAAGTGAATAGTTTTATTCTTTAATACCTTAATGACTTTTTGTTTCACCACCTCATTTTGTTCAAAATCAAAGGCAAAAATAAGCTCTCCTACTTGTAGCCTATCGATTCGCTTGGCTCCCGCCACTGTCCATACTAATGTATCTCCTGAGAAGCAAGGTAACTCAGTCCAGATTTCCGGGTTTATACTTCTGGCAATTTTTTTCAAATCTTCATAAACAGCTCCGTCACTTCTTTCGGCACTCCTCAGTTGTTGTTCCAATTCCGCTGCTCTAGCTTCCGATTTGGGTAACCAATCTTCCAGATTGCGTAATTCCTCTGTCTCCTTCGGACTCAAAGTTTGTTGTAGATTATCTCTTTTATATTTGAGTCTTTGGATTTCTCGTCGAATCATTAATAATGTGTCTTGAGCTTTTTTCAGATCTCGCGATAACTCATCGACTCGCGCCCCCCTAGCTGCACGTAATTGCCGCGCAATCTCTCCGATATTTCTGGACTGTAAGCCCCCGTTTTCGCTCAATTCAGTTAACAGCGTTTTAGCAATATTAATTTTTGCCTCTCCATTCCCAACTATTTCTTCTGCTAACCCCAATACTTTCTTCACTGGGGCAATACCGTGTTTAGTTATCAGAGAATTAATCCACTCGACACCTAACTGGTTCATTAAACCAATTAAATCATTACCACTAATATCATTACCCAACTTTTGCAGTAGCTCAAGTCCTAATTCACCATGCCTATCCCACACTTCTTCTACTACTGGCTCAGTATACTTTTCTATTAGTTGGTCAAAGTCCACCAAAGGAGAGCCTTTTGCTTTATTTAACTCACTCTCAAGCCGCGTAAGTTCACTATCAGCTTCCGCTTTCAGACTATCACGCGCTGCTCCATCTTTCATCTGGGCAATTTCCTGATACTTAGTCTCAAGGGATTCCAATCGCTTACCTAATTCCGGATTTTCTTCTAAGACTTTAGCAAACTGTTCCCTTAATCCCTTACAACTCGAACAACGGAAAATCTTCCCACTGCGAGTAACAATTAACTCATGTCCCTCTCCCACCTTTAAACGAGTTAATTCTCCATCAAGAATAGCCCCTCTCTGACGCGGTACTCCTGCCTCATCTACCTCCGCTTTCTTCGCCTTACTTCCGCCCATCTTATGGGTGAGGAATTGAAGGATTATTTCCACACCAACCGTCGCAATCGCCTCGGCTAAATGTTTACCTGCTTTATCAATATCCTCTTGTGTTTGAGCCTTCAATACTCCTGCAAAACCAATCAAATCTTCAATGACACTAATGACATCCAAGCCGAGAGTAAATACTCCAACTCCTACCAGGATGACATCTATTACTTGTCCTGCACCTGTAGCATGAGAAATTGCCCATGCACCTACTACTGTGGCAATCAAAGCTAAAGTTTCTGGTCGAAGTAGCGCTTTTAATTGTTCGCCTATTTCTGGTAGTAGATATTTTGTTATTGCTGCAGAAATAGCTGCTCCTATTTTTTCGCCAGCCGACATCTCTGCTACTGGTTTGGATGGAGATGATTCTACTAACTCAGGTTGACTAACAGGCGTTTTTGGCGCAACATACCTCTGACTAACAGGATTAATATATAAAGTATCAAAGTACTTCATAAACCAGCTCATCGACAAGCCATTAATATGTTCTTCACCCCAAGGATTTAACAGGTAAAGGAAAATATTATCTGGAGTATCTTCTCCTGCTCCCTTTTTATATATAGACTTAATTACATAGCTATGGTTAAAGTATATTCCGTTTTCTCCTGCCTTTTTCTTGCCTTTTTTCTCTTCTTTCTCTTCACCATCCGGAGGATCGATAGTTCCCGCAGTTACCGCACAATGTTCCCTTAAACTCGAGGCAATACCTTGAGCTACATTTAACCAATCTAACTCTTGTACTAAATAGACATCTTTTATTTCAATATTGGGATATTTTTCTTTAAATTCCTGTGGGATCGGACCTGTTAGTAATTTTACGACATCACCAGAACGACCACCTTGACCGATCAAATCGTATCCACCTTCACCTTTACCTGTTTCGTAATAGCCCTCTTTATACTGAGCATAAGCTTTTTCCAGTAGCATCGGCCAAAGTTCTTGTTCATCTCCCCAACCTGCATAAGCTGGCACTCCAGGAACAACTGTCGGAAAGTAAGGAGTTACTTTGATCTCAACTTTCTTTCCTTCATCGGTATACAATGTGACGTTATAGCTGCCATCTCCGTTATCTTTAATTAACTCTCTAATCAGACTAGGATTAGTTAAGGCAACAGCCATCATTCCCGCCGCAAAGTAGCAGTTTCCTAAGTTACCTTGAGCGACATCGTTAGGATCGATTTCATCTGAATCTTCTGCACCTCTGACAAAGGGTTGCCCGAAAAAATAATTGAATCCATAACCTTTTTCATCATCGAATAGTCTTTGGGTAATTCCGAGACTTTCCCTAGTGCCATAACCGATTTTACCATCAACTTCCGCCAGACCTTTGGCCTCTTGCCATTTGGCGATAGCTATGATAGTTTCTTCGTTGAATTCTCCGAGGTAATTTTCTCTGTTTACCTCTAGGAATCTCTGGAGTATTAGCGTGTCCTGGATTACTAAGGTTGTCTCTGGACTATATCTTTTTTTATTATACGCAATTGCTCCGGGGATATCGATATTTTTCCATTTTTCAGGTACTTGCTCTTGAGCCTGAGCTAAGGATTCCCCTGCCACTAGTTGTGCCTGAATTAGTTTACGATTATCTTCATCACCAGATACTCCTCCACCAAACTGAATCTTTTCCCCTTCAGTCGATATTTCTTCGTTATCTTTTTCGGCCTCATCTGACTGTAATCCTTGAGGTTTCTCTTGATAATTATTCTCTACCTGACTAACACCAGATTTGGGACTAATTGCTACTTGTGAATCTGGATTAGGTGTAAATACAGGAATCTTCACCCCATTATAACCAAATTGCGCTAACGCAGAAAATTTAGCCTGTAAATCAAGTTTGGCTTGGGATTGAGTTTCAGGATTATCCGTCGATGCTAATTCTGTCAGTTGCTCCGAATCAGATTCTTTTTCTTCATCGTCAGAAATTGCTTCTCCCAAATCATTTTGCAGAATATTTTGGGCTTCATTGGATATTTCCTCGTTTTCTACTAACTCTTCAGATGCCTGTAATATTTCAGATTGTTGTTGAGAATTATCCTCTACCTGACTATCACCAGATGTGGATTGAATAGGTGATGATAAAGTTGGATGAGGTGACAAGATGGGAATCTTTACCCCGTTGTAACCAAATTGCGCTAATTTGGGCAAAAGAGCCTGAATCTCTTCGAGGCTGAGGGATTCAGCTATTTGTGGGGGGGGGGTAAACGGGCGAGTTTGTAAGGAATTGGTTTCTGCTAGCCTTCCGTATCTGGGAAAACTGCCATTAGAAAAGGGGCGACCAAGTAAATGCTGTAGCAAGCTATCTTGGTTTGATGGAGAATTGGATTTTCTGTCAGCGTTTTTCCTGATGCGATCTCGGCTACTCATAATAAGAATAAACCCTGATGTGGTAGAGCTGATGGATGGGGAGGAATCTTTGAGACGATTGTAGGGTATTTTCTGAGATTTGAAACCAGAGGAATGTAACGTTATGTTACTGATTGAGGGAGCAGGAATAAGCACCCCTAGTCCAGGTTGGCAGAAATATAGCAAGGGACTAGGGGGAGGAAAACTTCTGCCGCAATTGCACTAGGGCTATCTTGCCCTGATGCCGGAGTAAGACTAGGACTGCTTCACTTGAAGCCTTTCCCTCGATTAGGTCACTTTTACCTCAAACTTACCACTATACCATGTCAAATATAAAGAAAAAGTAAAAAATTTTACTAATATATTTTGACTTGATGATTTTATCGGAGATAAATACCTAGTTTTAATTCAGTTTATTTGCTACGAATAGATATATAAAGCTTCAGTAAACAACTCAATAAAGCTTCCATGATGAAACTTGCTGTTTTCAAAGATTGGATGAAGATACTTACGCATATTTACGGATATGAATATAATAAATTAAGGAATCTCGGACAGGTGAATTGAAAGTATGGAGAAATATCTTTGCCTCAGCAGTATCGCCACCTTATTGATCGGGTTACACTGGTTCAGCCCCAACCTAGTTAACGCCAGTATCCCAATTAATCTATCCAATATTATGCCATCAGAACAATTTTTGGTAAGTAAAAATACCAATATTTCCCCAGCCATCCCCACCGTCGCTGGATACACCATCGCATTTCACCCTCCCGACAAAGGCGGCCCTAGAATATCGCGGAGTTCGGGAACTCGCTAGGATGTGTTAGGTTAAGTCAATAGTCATCCTTACTTTTCATCTATCTCCAGTGACAATGGAGAATGGACAATAAACAATTGTCAACTGTCAAATGCTACACATTTATTTTGAGTGCAATATCTGCTATTGATTCCATTACCTAATTGGTTGAGAATTGCCAGCTAGGATGAGAATAAAGATACAGCAAAAGTCACGCATTTACCTATTTATAAGCTGCGGAAGCAACTAAACTCTATATTGCTAAAAAAGGTTTTTTAGCTGAAATACTGCCCTATTACCCATTCTCTGTTTCATTATCCAATGGGAGCAGCTCCACAGCTTATACCAAATCCAGGTTAATTACCCCCTTTATCTAAAA
>DOIX01000315.1 GCA_003511885.1 Cyanobacteria bacterium UBA11153 | reverse complement strand
CAAAAGACTTTTTCAGCAAACCCCAATTTAGATGCGCCGGAGCTTACAACTGCTAAATCTTTCCTCTTTGGTAGCACAGTCTTGAATTAGATGGATGGTTCCTGTAGAAACTTTATATTCAATACGATAATTTATTTAAAGGACTCCTAATAAGTTTAACCCTACTCAAAATCTTGACAATTGAGTAGGGTTAAAAACATGTGGATGTCACTCAGTTATCCTGACAATAGATTAGCGGCTACTACTGCCAACGGTAGCTTTTTCTTTAGAAGGCTCTAGGATGCGCAAACTGGGGAACAGAAAATGATTTTCTTCGACGTATTGAGCTCCAAATAAACCTTTTTCTGCCCAGAAATAACGGTCTGTTGTATGTTCATTTCGCTTAACTAGCAGCAATGCAGGGGGAATGATTCCTGCCGATTGAATATACTTTCTTGCTGCCGTAACTGGTTTATCTTCGCCGCTTTCTATATTATACTGAGGCACATGCTCTAAAATCTTACGCCCTTCTTGGCGTCTGCGACTTTTACGCTTGCGTCTTCTAGCCAACCTTTTTACCTCCTCTGTCTGATGACAGTTAATAATAGAAAGCCGATTGCCCGGTCTTTCCTCAATATTCCGGTAATTGTCAGTAATACCTTTGAGGCATTCCTGTTTTTTCCATTTCTGGAACAAATTGGTAATCTATGCTGCAATCTATGCTGCGCTAATGCGCCGCTGCCAATTGTGACAACAAAGTTGAAAGGGCTTGTTATGCTACCCAAATCAAAGGCAATAAACCTCATTCCCGACCCTTTCAACTGAGGTTCTGTTTCAAACCTGAGTCTGGATCTTAGGCGAGCAATTTCTGGAATTGCCAAAAATTACCAAGGTTTGACCTAAGAGTTGTAATGTTAGTTACAAAAGCCGTCGTTAGTATATCGACTTCAACTCAAAATATCAACTGTCTTTTAATGTTCGATACAAACTCCTCAAATGCTCAAATGGTATGATTTGTAAGGATTATTAGCTACCTTATAGCGTCATAAATGTATATATATTTTAGCAAAACTTAATATTTTGGGCAAGGGGGAATGGAGAGTATATCGAACCCCTTAATTTAACGACCTTTCATCCCCCAGTAAACTACCCTTGGGTACTCGCATAGGGTTCGATATATCCCCCTTCGCTATAGTGGGGGTATTCCCGGCGAACTAGATAAATCATCATCATGCTCATTCCTGCCAGTTCTGAATTTGTTGCCTTATGCCAATCCCAAGTTGCTGTATTAACTCAAGGAATGGGGGCTGCTTTAGGTGCGGTATATTTAACTACAGAAGAACTGGTGGCAGAATCTACACCCAAGCTAATCCCGGTAGTGGTTTATCCAGAAACGGAGACTATCTGGGAAGATGATGAAACAGATCTACTGTTGCCAGATTACTTCCCAAGCTCAGAGCGCGATCGCAATTCTCAGGGGGAGATGATGCGCCGCTTGAAAAGAGTCACCCCTCAACTCTTACCTCAGCAGGCTAACATCGATCCAGAAGTGACACCAAACTGGCAAGATAACTCCTTCCACGGAAAGCGCCAAATTGTCTTACCCCTCATCCATGAAGGAGTGGTGATGGGATTGTTAGTGACTGGTAGGGAAGATAGACAATGGAACGATCGCGAACAAGCCGCGATTGAACATATTGCTAGAACTTTAACTATTGCATATCTCATCGATCGGCGGAGATTTTGGGTGGAACAGCAATTAACGCAACAAAGGATGCTGCAAGGGCAACAAAACGATCTTCTCCATAACCTACTCCATCAAATTCGCAATCCCCTAACAGCATTACGAACATTTGGGAAACTGCTATTTCGGCGACTGCGATCGGGGGATAAAAATCAAGAGGTTGCAGGTAGTATTATCCGAGAGAGCGATCGCTTGCAAGAGCTACTTCAAGACTTGGATAGATGTCTGGACATCTATCCCAGGGAAAGCAATTTACTCCCCCTCCCATCTACCACCATTTCTGAAGTATCTTCAATTACCATTCAAGATGAGGATTCTCGATTAGAAGCTAGTGGAGGAGTAATAACTCTCCTTCCGGGTAAAACCTTAAGCCTAGAATCTATTTCAGTTATCGATGTGCTGGAACCTTTGCTTGTAAGTGCCAATGCGATCGCGCAAGAACGGGGTTTACAGTTAAGTGTATCGGTTCCTACCCATTTACCGCCCGTACTCGGCAATGGGAAAGCCTTAAGGGAAGTACTGAGCAATTTAATTGACAACGCCCTAAAGTATACCCCGGCTAAGGGACAAATTTATATCCAAGTCGTTATTGATGGAGAAAAGCTCGGTAATCACCCCTCACCTCAAAAAATCGCCATTGTCATTAGCGATACTGGTCCAGGTATTCCGCCCCAAGACATAAATCATTTATTTGAGCGACATTATCGGGGAGTCCAAGCCGAAACAGCAATTCCCGGCACAGGATTAGGATTAGCGATCGCCAAAGAACTCGTGGAGCTTATGGATGGTAACATAGAAGTATTTAGCCCAACTATATCGAGTTGGGCTAAACAAAATTTAGATTATGTTTCAGGTCAGGGAACTACATTTGTAGTTTCCTTGCTTATCGCCGATGGCTTGTAGTGGGCGATTAATCGCCTACGCATAACATCTTTACTTCACGGTCAGTGTCAAGCTAGAATCTAATTTGAGATCCAAATCAGTGTCAGGTTCAACCACATAAAGATCCACACTGTTACGTCCTAGGAAACGTTGGATTAAAGTTAAAGCCACACCAGAGCCAGCACCAATCAAAAGCTCCTCAGTTGCGATCGCGCGATCTCCTGTCACAGCGGCGATTGCTGCTGCTGCTGCTGTACCCAGTGCCGCATTTTTCACCAAAGTACCCACACTAGTACCCTTGCTCACAGTTTCAGTAGTAGTAATTAATCCAGAGGAAGCATCCAGGGGTATTTGTTGACCATTCATCACCAATTTCTGGGCAATAAATTGAGCGCCACTGCTAGTCGTTTGCAACTCACCTACTACTTCACTTCCAGCAGGAATTAAGATCTTGCCATTACCAGTAGTAATATTAGCATCTACCGTCAAGGTCAGGGGCAATTTTTCATCTTCCTTCGCCAGGAGAATCTTTTCTCTGATATATTTAACCGGAATAGTTGTACCTGCGGGAATTGTGAAAGTTGTAGCGACTGGAGTAGGATCGGCAATATATTGGGAAGAAACTACATCAGCTAGTCCTTCTTTAACCAATGCTTGGTAAATGAAAGCAGCTACTTCGGCGCGTGTTGCATTCCGTTGGGGACTTAAAGTTTTCACATTAGGATAGTTAACCACCACGCGATTATCAGTTGCGGCGGCAATTGGCGATCTTGCCCAGCTAGAAATACTCGATGAATCGTTATAGTAACTTAAAACAGTTGTGGAACTGGAAGAATATTCCAATCCATTCGCTAAAGAAACTAGGGCTTGTTCGCGAGGAATATTTTGTTCGGGACGGAAGACACTACCAGGATAACCTGACATAAATCCAGTTGTATATGCCTCCTGAATTGCCGAAAATGCCCAGTATTTAGAGGGAACATCAACGAATCTAGTTCCGTCGCGTTTGATTTGTTTTCCAAATTCTTTATTAGCTTTTTTGAGCATTGCCGCAAACTGAGCGCGGGTGACTGGCGCATCAGGACGGAAACTGCCATCAGGAAATCCAGCAATAATATCTCTTTGTGCTAATTCACTAATAAAAGTTCTTGCCCAATAGCTAGATGAAACATCAGTAAAGTTACTAGATTGAGCTAAACCAGGAGCAGCAGAAAATATAGGTGATACAAGACTAGTGGTTAATCCAAAAGCTAAAAATGCAGCGGTTCCAGCTTGCCAGGAATGTAAGTTAGACATGATCGGCGTTTTCCAAAATTTCTCGTGTTGTTAAGTCACTAGACAAGAGACTAAAAAAAGATGTTCCCGAAATTTTTTAGGTATTTTTGGGAATTTAATCTAATGGCTAATTACAACGGTATTTTCCGTTCAACCGGAAATTTTGGGAACAATCTGAGATGGAAAAACGTCCAGTTGCCTAAATTACTTATCGTCAGGAAAAAATCCTATTTTTTGGGATGGGGGGGTAGCATAGCGGATGCTGTGGTGGGGTTGAGGGGTGTCTGCGCCCCCGCGCCCCTGCTCCCTGCTTCCCCCTAGTGGAAGTGTGGGTAGTTTACATCTGACTTTCCCCATCGATCCAGCGGTGGTATAGTTTTTGAATGGTTTTCAGAAGAGCATTGTAACCACCCTTTTGGGGTGCTATGGCAGGATCGAGTAACTGCAAGCGGGATAGAAGTTTGGCTTCTTCGGTGGCTACTTCTCCGTCACTATAAATTAAGGCGCTAATCGATTCAATTAAGTGCTGATAATCTTCTCGGGTGGGACGATCTCCTAAATACTCTTGTACCCAGTTATAGCACTCTTGGGGAGATACGGATTTAAGCTCGTACAATAGCGGGTGAATCTCTGGATCTTGAGCTACTCCAGATTGTTTGGCAACTCGATGGAGATATTCTCTTTCCTCTGACTGAATTCGACCATCTATCCAAGCAGCACCGATGAGTATCTTGACTAATTGTTTGACACTGGAATTTCCCATCACGATTTTGTCCTGTAAAGAGTTATGACTGTATCTATCGTTACAGGTTAGATGGACAATAGCAATTAGCTATGAGTAATTAACCATTAGGCTGTCTTCCAACAGTTTAAATGAGCAGCAGCTTACTAAACTTTATATATAGTAGGTACGTTACATAACGCACCCTACAGATAAATTTCTTTAGGGAGCATCCCAATGAAGGCAAAGATACTTGTTTTTGTTGCCAAAGTTTTTACCCCCCCAGCCCCCGTTGTCAAAGGGGGGAGCAAGAATACAAACTGCATTTCTTCTCAATCAGAATGCTCCCTTTCTCTACTCTCTACTCCCCATTCCCTCTTTTTAATTTTACCATAAAAAAACCATCCATGAGATGTCGTTGAGGCCAAAGTTTGAGCCAGCCTTGGGATGTATCAAAATCTTCAAATAAAATATTATCTCTTGATATTTCAATTTGCCAGTCAGGATTATTCATGAGAAAAGATTGAATTACCTCTTCATTTTCTTGATGATGGATGGTGCAGGTGGCATAAACTAAAATACCTCCTGGTTTTACCCAAGTTGCTGTATGATTTAATAGTTCTTTTTGCAGAATGGAAAGTTCTTGTACTGTTTGCGGATGATTGCGCCAGCGGATATCGGGGCGACGGTGGAGAGTGCCTAATCCGGAACAAGGGGCATCTAATAAAACCCTATCTGCACTATTAATAAATTCGGGAATATTGCGGCTATCACCTCCGTAGAGGAAAATAGATTGGAGTTGGAGGCGTTGGGCATTTTGGGTAATTTTTTTGAGACGAGATGGAATGCTTGTACCTACTTCGCGATTTGTGCCTGTTGTGCGATGGCACTCAGTGCCCGCTGCGCGATCGCGATTTGTGCCTGTTGTGCGATCGCAAGCCCATATTTTACCAGTATCTCTCATTAGTTCGGCAATATGTGTAGTCTTTCCTCCTGGTGCGGCACAAGCGTCTATAATTATTTCACCTGGTTGCGGATCGAGGAGATGAGTTACTAATTGGGCGCTACTATCTTGAATTGTCCACCATCCTTCTGTAAATCCGGGTAATTGTTGAATCGCACCTACTCCTCCATGTAGTCGTAATGCTTGAGGTAGTGGGGGAATTCTTTGTACTTCAATACCAGCAGATTTGATGGCAGATTCAACTTCCTCTATCGATACTCGCAATGGGTTTATGCGCAAGTCAATTGTGGGGGATTGATTAAACCATTGGCAAAGTTTTTCGGTTTCTTCTATCCCTATTTCTTCTATCCATAATTTAATTATCCAATCGGGAAAACTGTGGATAATTCCTAAACGGGGTATGGGTTTTGTGGGTAATTTGAGAGGATGAATAGATGGGGAGGATGGTGCTAGAAAATTTCCTTCCTTTTCTCCCACTTCTTCCCCATTTTCTCCCTCACCTGTCACCTGGAAAAGACGGGAATATTGTCGCAGTAAGCCATTGGCTACACCTGCTAATCCTTTGAATCCATTTTCCTTGGCTAACTCAACGGTAGTATTGACTGCTGCCGAGGGAGGAATGCGATTAGCATAGCGAAGTTGATATAAGCCGATATGGAGAATAATCCGGAAATCCGGAGGTTGCTGATGGGATTTTTTCTTACCGAGTCGATCGATAATGGCATCAAGGGTGCGCTGCCGTCTGACTGTACCATAGACTAATTCTGTAACTAAACGGCGATCGCGATCCGGCAGTTTCGATGTTTTGAGGATTCTGTCGAGGGCAATATCAGTGAAAGCATGATTTTGGTAGATATCTTTGAGAGCGAGAAAGGCAACCTGGCGGGGATTTGGCATGGGGAGTAGGGAGTAGGGAGTGGGGAGTGGGGAGTAGGACAGCGGATATAAGGAGGATTTGAGCAAATGCCACTCTTTTTCAGAATATACAGTTTAAATGCGCAGCAGCTTATCTATTACTTTCTTGTCAACTGTCAACTGTCAACTGTCCACTGTCCACTGTCCACTGCTACACAAACTTTTGCGATTGCTTTCGGCAGCAGCAAAGGCGATCGCGAATCAAGCAAGCATATCCCTTAAAATAAAATTACCACTTACGGAGTATGCCTCAAATGATTGCTAACTTAAACGCTTCTTATATTTCTCCAGAAGACTACTTAGAAGGTGAAAAAATCTCCCCCATCAAGCATGAATATATCCAAGGGGAAATCTATGCAATGGCAGGTGCAAGTAAAGCCCATGGTATTATTACCCTTAATTTAGCGACTCGATTGAAAAATCACCTGCGAGGTAGTGGCTGCATTCCTTATACTACAGATGTAAAAGTCCAAATTGAAGCAGGCAATGTTTACTACTATCCTGATGTGACTGTAACTTGTGACGAACGCGATCGTGCTTCTTTAAACGAAGACTTCATTCGCTATCCCCGTCTAGTTGTAGAAGTATTATCTCCCAAAACAGCGGCATTCGATCGAGGAAATAAGTTTGCTGACTACAGAACTTTAGAAAGTTTAGAAGAATATGTCCTAATTAGTCAAGAAAGAATAAGTGTAGAATGCTTTCGCCGCAACGCAGAAGGACGTTGGGAACTTTATGTCTATAGTAATGGAGACGAAATACACCTAGCAAGTATTGATTTTCGGTGTCCGATTGCTGCTTTATATGAAGATGTCCTAGGAATTAATTAAAGAGGGAATAGCGATATTCCTTCACAGAAACATCAAATAACAGTATATAAATCAGTAGGGTGCGTTATCCTGCAAGGTAACGCACCATTCCCACCATATCCCACCAACCATATTTTCCTTTAATCAAATATTAATTCATCATTCCTTCACAGAAACTTCTCCATAGCTTTACATTGCATAAATCTTCCTCATGATATATTAATCTTAATCTCATAAATTAATGGTAACTTACAGAGCAAAAGCCAGTCACCATAAAGGATTCAGCCGAATTGATATAACGATTTAGACAATTAAATTATAAATATTTGTAAAATCTGCGAAATTTCTGAGAATCCCTCAGATAACTCAGTAGACCATTTCATAAGTAGGTAACGATCCATGACTAATTCACTAGGTATATCGGGTCTACCGTACTTAGTG
>DOIX01000314.1:10906-13073 GCA_003511885.1 Cyanobacteria bacterium UBA11153 | reverse complement strand
GCAGGATCGAGATGTGCGATCGCAAAGGTTTTCAAACCTGGGCAGACGATATATGATCGGGAATGCTTTCCGTCTGGGCAGGGCGAAGCATTTGGATATAAATGTTATCGCCTCTGACAATGAGATTATCGCCCAAATGCTAGGCTGCGCCACGCTTCGCTAACGCCCCTACGGTAAATTTGGGATACTATTAACTATCAACTATCAACTCTTAACTATCAACTATTTGCCATGCTAAACGGTTATCGAATTATTGATGCAGATGCCCATGTTTACGAACCACATTCTTTGTGGCAAAATTATCTCGAACCTGCATTTCGCCATCTTGCCCCGACTCCGGATCTCAAAATTCAAGGGGTATCGGTGATGAAACAATATTCTCAAGCCCTTGTGGATGAAGGCGCGAAGCAGGTGGCGCGATCCCATCCTCTCTCTTTAGCGCGAGAATTTAGCCCGGAATCTCAAGTGCAAGCGATGTACGAAATGGGTGTTGATATTGCCTTTATTTATCCGTCGTACCTCTCATGGATTAGTGGTGTCGATACCATGGCTTCTCAACAAGTTGGGGCTTATATCCGCGCTTATAATAATTGGTTGCGAGACTTTTGTAGCTATAATCCAAGTATCTTAAAAGGAGTCGGTGTTGTCAATCGACACGATCCCGCCGAAATGATTTCTCAATTGCGTCAGATTGCCGATTTTGGCTGGAAAGCTGTCTATTTGCGCCCCAATCCTATCAAAGGAAAATTGCTTAACGATCCTGAATATGAGCCTTTTTGGAGGGAGTGCGAGGAACTTGACATTGCTGTTAGTCTCCATGAAACAACCCACAGCCGAGTTCCCAGTGCTGGCGCGGATCGCTTCCATACTCGTTTTGCCCTACACGCTTGTTCTCATCCTATGGAACAAATGATGGCATTATTAGCTTTAATTGAAGGGGGAGTTTTGGAAAATCATCCTCAACTTAGGGTAGGATTTCTTGAGTCTGGTTGCGGTTGGTTACCTTACTGGTTGTGGCGACTGGATCGGGAATATGAAGATTTGTTCTGGGAAGTGAAAGATAAGGTAAAAATGAAGCCTTCGGAATATTTTCGCCGTCAGTGTTTCATTGCTGTCGAACCTTCAGAAACTTATCTGCCCAAGTTATTAGAGGAAATTGGGTCAGATAATATTATTTTTGGATCTGATTATCCTCATCTAGATCACAAACCTGATGTTGTTGCCGATATGATAGCTCTTGAGGAACAATTATCGAAGGAAATCCTGCAAAAAATTCTTTGGGATAATCCCAGAAGATTCTATGGGTTATCGGATATTTGAGGTCGATCGGATATTTCAAGTGCTTACGGGCGAAGCATTACCCGCCAGAGCATAAATTCCCTGTCTCATAGCGAAAGTCCACTTAAGTGGACTAAAATTCCCATCCAGTCGTCTCAAGACGACTTTAGCTATGAGGCAGTGGTTAAAACCACTGCCGCATTCAAACCACTGCCTAACAATCGCAATGTAGTTCGTTAACAAACAATCGCCAGTTGCGCTCAAATTTTCGCCGGATTGCGCTTTGAAAAAGATCTTATTCGTCAACTATTTCGGGAGTAAATCATGCAAGGTTCTGTCATTTATCAAGATATTTTACAAAAAGGAAGGAAAGAAGAAGCACGTTCGCTGGTCATGAAAATGCTTAAATGGCGACTGGGTAAGCTCGATTCATCAATAATCGCACGAGTTTCTAGTTTATCCATTGAACTACTAGAAGGATTAGGAGTAGCATTATTAGATTTTTCCGAAGTCAGCGATTTAGTAGCTTGGTTAAAACGCAACGATCCCAGAGAAGCGCAAGCCACTTTGATTACACGTCAATTAACCCGACGATTCACTCAATTAGAACCATCATGAATCGAGCGAGTTCAGCAATTATCAATTGAACAGTTAGAATTATTAGGAGAAGCCTTATTAGATTTTACAGAAATAGGAGATTTAGTCACTTGGTTAGAGGAACAAGACCAATTGACTGCCAGAGGCGATCGCACAACGGGCTAATCTAATTTTGCGACTCTTTCAGATTACCCGATTCCGGCATTTCCACATTGCGATCTGCTTTGCAGCAGCGCAAGCTATCGTAACTAGCACCATTGTCAGTGAGGAGCCAAACCCGCCGTAGAATTAA
>DOIX01000314.1:1978-10699 GCA_003511885.1 Cyanobacteria bacterium UBA11153 | reverse complement strand
CCGTAGAATTAATTCTACGGCTAACAGCTCAAGTCCATTAAAATGGACTAAAATTCTAATTTATTATTCAGTCGGTTTCAACCGACTTGAGCTATGAGGCAGTGGTTTGAACCACTGCCGGGTTATCGCGACTGCGGAACTTGTCGCGCCCTCCGCAATTGTCATATCTATTTTCAGTTCAAATACTGGTTTTTTCATCCTTCATATTTCTTAACCACAAAAATCTTGACAAATAAAATTTTTTTGGCTTAAATTCAGAGTTAACAGATTGCCATCTGCAAGATAAGTCTTTTACTTTGAATTGAAAAACAAATTTACTGACGGGCATGTCTTATTGGCTGCCCAATTTCGATCGTTGAGTAGAGCGATCGCGCTGTCAGTAAATTCCACGTTATGGAGTTAACATGAAATTGACTCAACGCTTCGCCGCTATTTTATCTGCGATCCTAGCTTGTCTAGTGGGTGGCGGTTTATTGGTGCTACCTGCGGAAAATGCTCAGGCTCTAATTCAAAGCCCCGTACCCAAAACTGGGTTAACTTACGCTATTCCTGTCAATCCCAATATAGTCTCTAATCCGGAAACGAATTTTGGGGCTTTTGCTTGGCAGGCATTTGTAGCCCTAAACTGGCCTGCTGATTGCAAAGGTGTTCCTTTAAAGGAGAAAACAATTGGTGAAGCGCCTAATAATCCTCGCGTTTGGGAATTTTACCAATTTCCCGAAGATGTCTTTACTCGTGATGGTGCAAAACCCGAACTTCAGCCCATTGTTCCTCCTCAATGTGCTGTTTCTAAGGATAATCAGTCTGTTGCTCAGGATTTACGATTGACGGAATTCGCATCGGAGCCAACTTTCCAGCCGGATCAACTTGAGTTAAATCGGAAATTGAGTATTCTTGTACCCGGTAACAAACCTTTAATAGATCGCGCGGGAAACTACATTTTGAATGAAATTCGTATGAATCCTGTTGAGGTTAACCAAATTGTTGAAAATGGGTGGTATTCTCCAGAAAATTTAAAGGACTTTAACAATGAGAATAATCTATTTCAACTGATGTGCAGCGCTTTGCAGCCCCAGGGAATATATCCATATCCCCCCTTTGATCGAGTCCCTTGCTCCGATAATACCTCAATGGGTACGATTGAGCTTAAAGCGGCGTGGAAGGTTTTGCAAGATCCTGTTCCCGATGAACTTCGCTCAACATACTACACCACGACTCGAACATTTGATGTCCAGACTCCCGATAATGTTAATGGTGAGAAGACTGAGGTAACGGTTCCCGTGGGTTTAGTGGGTTTTCACATCATTCAAAAAACTAGTCAACAAGGATGGATTTGGGCGACTTTTGAGCATATCAAGAATGCACCGGATGCCAAAAATCTGCCAGAATCAGGAGATTACAATCTCTATTCTTCAGATTGTCAGGAAAACTGCACAGCAAATAAGCCTTTTGCTAAAAAACCGTACCTTTGGGGTAAAGAATTTCCTTATGCAGTGACGCAAACCGAAGGCGGTGAAATTGTCAAGCAAATTCCTTCCCAAATTACTCGACTGGTTTCCATTCCGGATATTGCTCAATCACTTAACTCAAAATGGAAAGCAAAACTAGCAGCAGTTCCTAATGCTTCCGTTTGGCAAAACTATCAACTCATTGGCGTTCAGTGGTTGGATAATCCTTACATACCTTATGATCTTAACGAGAGGAGGCTGATACCCGCTCAATTGGCAAATGTTACTTTAGAGCCTTACGTTCAAAAAACTGAGCTGGGTAGTTCTTGTATTGCTTGTCATACAAACGCTTGGCTCCCATCCTCTAAGGTTCATGCAGACTTTAGCTTTTTGATGAATAATAACCAATCTCTAGGCTCAGTGCGTAAGTGATGATTCCATAAAGTTATCTAGCAGGTTATTTCCAGCTCCAATTTAACTGGATTGGATTCATTTATAACTCACTCTCAGTCGGTGTTTGAATTAACCCACAAGCAAAAACAAATTCATTCTAAGGAGAATCTACCATGGCTACGTCTCATTTGGAAAGTACCCTTCCCTCGCAACTGAATACTCCTGAATTTTTACCAAAAATTAAAAAGGGAGTAATGCAATGGTCTCGAATTACGGCTTGGTCTTGGACTGATTATTTAGCCTTTGCTGGGGAGCCGCAAGCAGAGGAAGAAAAAAAACTGAAAACTTTGCTGATTCAAGTCCTCAAACAACAAGCTCAATGTGCTGGAGCTTATACCTCTTACGGCGATCCAAAATCAAAAGTAATGGCAGATAATTTATCTGAGGCGATTAACAATCTGTTATTAGGTCGTAACGATTTAGTACCACAAGCTGTAGAGCAAGGGATCAGCCTCACATTATCTCAACTGATGGAAAAAATCACTGGAGAGAAGCTTGTGACAACGGAGTATCCATATTTCACAAATCTGTTTTACTCATTAGTTGTTACAGATACATTTAATGGAAAACTCATTGATGCCCCGATGCCTGATGTAACAACTGAGATGCCATTTATTTCAGTGATTGCTTACCCACCCCGCCCTGTATTGAGCGAACTCACTGTCACGGAAGATGAGTTGGTAGCTTGGGCAAGCAACCAAGTTCCCGGTGGAGACTATCTTCCTCCTTCTGCTTACATCCCAATTGCTGTATGCTAAACATCTAGTCTAAGCCTTGCTGGGCAAGGGTTGGGCTGAATTATTGACAGTTTAGCCTATAAGTCTTGCCCAGGGAGGTTTGTGGACGCTAACGACACAATATAGCAGTCCGGAATCAGTCGTAAATAGGGTTTGCTGAAAAAGTCTTTTCGTGGGGTGTGGGGTGTGGGGTGCAAATTAAATGCGTGACAGCTTAACCCCGAAAATCCGCCAGAGAATCCGCCAGAAAATCCGCCAGAGAATAAATTCTCTGTCTCATAGCTAAAGTCGGTTTCAACCGACTATTAAGAAAGGATTTCAGTCCGTTTTAACTCAGATTTTGCACCATTCTCAGTAAGCTACCAAACCCGCCGTAGAATTAATTCTACGGCTAACAGCTCAAGTCCATTGAAATGGACTAAAATTATAATTCATTATTCAGTCCGTTTTAACGGACTTAAGCTATTAGACAGTGGTTTTAACCACTGTCGGGTTATTAAGAGTGATGCAAACCCTAACTAAAGGCAAAACATTAAAGCAAAATGAGTACGATTACCGATTATAAAATTGTTTCCATAATTTACGAAAGCGCAAACTCTTTAGTTTATCGCGCTAAATCCAGCGACGAGCGTTCCGTTATCCTTAAAGTTCTCAAAAAAGATTATCCCAACCCCTCGGAACTAACGCGATACAAGCAAGAATACGAAATTACTCACTCTCTTAATATTAAAAGTGCCATCGCAGCTTATGACTTAATACCTTATGAAAATACCCTCGCGATCGTTTTAGAAGACTTCGGCGCTCAATCTTTAGATCGCGTACTCCAATCTCAGTCTTTGACGCTGTTGGAGTTCTTGCCAATTGCCATGCAAATTGCCGAAGCACTGGATAGAATCCATCGCGCCAATATTATTCACAAAGATATTAATCCCTCTAACATTATTCTTAATCCCGAAACCGGAGAAGTAAAAATTATTGATTTTGGCATTTCCAGCATTTTTACCAAGGAAACCCCAACGTTAAAAAATCCTGATGTTTTAGAGGGAACATTAGCCTATATCTCCCCAGAGCAAACAGGGAGAATGAATCGATTCCTCGACTACCGAACCGATTTTTATTCCTTGGGGGCAACCTTTTACACCCTCCTCACTGGAAGATTAGTTTTTGAAATTAGCGATCCTCTAGAATTAGTTCACTGTCATATCGCCCGCCAACCCATTCCCCCCCATGAGATTAACCCCTCAATCCCCAAAATAATCTCTGACATCGTGATGAAATTACTGGCAAAAACTGCCGAGGAACGCTATCAGACAGGATTGGGCTTGAAAGCTGATTTAGAGGAATGTTATAAACAGTTACAAGAAACCGGACAAATTGCCGAATTTCCCCTCGCTTGTCGCGATTTTACCGAAAAATTTCAAATCCCGCAAAAACTCTACGGAAGAGAATCAGAAATTGCACAATTACTAGAAACATTTCAGAGAGTAACCGCAGAAAATAACTCACCAGAGCAAACATCTCAAGAGCGAGGTGAAATGATGCTGGTGGGGGGATATTCTGGTATTGGAAAAACAGCATTAATCCAAGAACTATATCGCCCGATTTCTCGACAACGCGGTTATTTTATTTCCGGAAAATTTGACCAATTTCAGCGGAATATTCCTTACTCCGCAGTTGTTTCTGCCCTTCAGTCTCTCATCCGTCAATTGCTAACCGAAAACGAAGCTCAATTAAATCAATGGCGCGACAAATTAAATGAGGCTTTAGGAATTAACGGTCAAGTTATTGTAGATGTTATCCCCGAAATCGAACAAATTATCGGGAAGCAACCTCCCGTTCAACCCTTAGAACCCGCCCAAGCTCAAAACCGTTTTAATCGCGTTTTTCAGAACTTTATTCGCATCTTTTGTCAGAAAGATCATCCCCTGGTTATCTTTTTAGACGATCTGCAATGGGCAGATTTTGGCACGCTTAAGTTAATTGAATTAATGATGAGCGATAGCAACATGGAGTATTTTCTGTTACTCGGTGCTTATCGCGATAATGAAGTTGATGTCAATCATCCGACAATTCTCACCATCGAACGATTGAAAGAGCAAGGGGCCATAGTTAACCAAATTATCTTAACACCTCTCAATATTGAGAATATTACGCAACTCTTAATTGATACCCTCCATCGGGATCGTGAAGCTGTCAAATCCTTCGCCGAATTGATTTTAGAGAAAACATCGGGAAATCCTTTCTTTATTAATGAATTTCTGAAAACCATTGAGGAAGAAAATCTCTTTACTTTCAACTTTGAGCGCCAGTGCTGGGAATGGGAAACAAGACAAATTAAAGCGCTAGACATTACGGATAATGTGGTAGATTTAATGTTGGGTAAGTTACGAAAATTTTCCGATACCACCCAAACTCTATTGCGTCTTGCTGCTTGTATTGGTAACTCTTTCGAGATCAATACCCTCTCAATTATTTACGAACAATCTGAGTCAGGAACGTTTCGAGAACTTTTGCCAGCCATTAAACAGGGTTTAATTCAGCCTATTTCAGAATTAGAAATCACCTCAGAAGATCTAATAGAATCTTCTTTAGTTGTACGAGAGTATAAATTTCGTCACGATCGCATTCAACAAGCTGCTTATGCCCTGATTGAACCCGATCTTCTGAAATCAGTCCATCTGCAAATTGGTCGCTTGTTATTGGCTAATTTTAGCGAGGAAGAAATGGTAGAAAAGATATTTACCATCGTCGATCATCTGAATAAAGGAATTGAGTTAATCGACGATCGATCTGAAAAAATCAAACTATTAGAACTTAATATATACGCTGGCAAAAAGGCGAAAGAATCAATTGCCTATTCAGCATCAAGAAATTATCTGTTTCGGGCAGCGGATGAATTTCCGGGAGACATTTGGGAAGAAAGTTATGAAAGGGCACTCGATCTTTATAAAGAGTTGGCAGAAATTGAGTATCTTAATGGTAATTTTGAGCAATCCCAATCACTCATTGCCATATCTCTGGAAAGATCGAGATCCGTACTTCACCGTACAGAATTTTACTTGCTTCAAATTGTCGAATATACTTTATTCGGCAAATGCTTTGAGGCGATTGAGGCAGGTCGCGTTGCTTTGGAATCTCTAGGTAAAAATCTTCCTCTTCAAGATCTTGAATCAGTTTTTCAATCAGATCTTAGGGAGTATCGAGAAAATATAGGAGAGCGAAAAATCAGTTCCTTATATGATAGTCTAGAGATGGTAATTCCAGAGAAAAAAGCTATTGTCAAAATATTAACCCAAGTTCATCCTCCTGCTTTTGTTTCTAATTCATTACTAGCTAATATCATTGCCATTAAATTGGTTAATCTTAATCTTAAATACGGCCACATGGAAAAATCACCAAAAGGCTACAGTTTTTTTGCACTGGTTAAAGCTCATGTTTTGCAAGAATATCAATTGGGTTATGAATATAGTTTTTTGGGGATAAAACTAGCTGAAAAATATGCGGATTTGCCAGCTCAAACGTTGGCTAATCTCATTCATGCAGACATGACAATGCCTTGGTTAAAACCAATCAAATACTCTGAAGAATATAATACAATTGGCATTAATGCTGGCTTGCAAGGGGGCGATCTCCAAATGGTTGGCTATAATTTTATCTATAATCTTTATAATATAATATATCAAGGTAAAAATCTAGAATTTCTCTTTAAAGAAGTTTCTCGCTGCTTATCCTTTGCCCAAGAAACTAAGAATGAGTGGTCAATCAATTGTGGTATTGCCAGTAAGATCGTTATTGAAAATTTAATCGGCATTACTCCAGATAAATTCTGTTTTGATGGAGAGGATTTTAATGAAATCACCTCCATCCCAGCATGGCAAAAACAGACACCTGCCGCAGTTTGTTTTTATTATATCTTCAAATCTCAGGCGCTATATCTCTACAATCGCCCCATAGATTTGAGTTATCTGGAAGAAGCAGAAAGATTACTTGCTTATATTCCCGCCACTATATCCATTGCTAAACATAACTTTTACTATTCCCTAACCCTCATCGCCCACTATCCTAACGCATCACCCCAAACACGAAAAAAATACTCCAAACAAATCAAAACCAACCAAAAACAGATGAAAGCCTGGGCAGATAACTGCGAGGCAAACTTCCTCCACAAATATCTCCTCGTCGCCGCTGAAATGGCTCGGATTTCCGGCAAATTCCAAGAAGCAATGATACTCTACGATGACGCTATTGCCTCCGCCAAAGAACATGAATTCATCCAAAATGAAGCATTAGGAAATGAACTAGCTGCCAAATTCTGGCTAGCACAAGGAAAAGAAGACTTTGCCAAACTCTATATGAGAAAAGCACGGCAATGCTATCAAATCTGGGGCGCAAAACGCAAAGTCGAAGATTTAGAAGAAAAATATCCCCAATGGTTTACCTCCCCATCCTCCGAATCCGATAATGTCACGACAACTTCCATCACCACCACCTCCGGGAAATCTGGTAAATCCCTAGATATCGAAACCGTTATTAAAGCCTCAGAAACCCTATCCCAAGAAATTGTCTTAAAAAACTTACTTGCCAACTTAATGAAAATCGCCATAGCCAATGCCGGGGCGCAAAAAGGTTACTTGATTTTAAAGAAAGAGGAAAATTGGTTCATTGAAGCCGAAGGAAATGTGAATGAGGAAGAGGCGAAATTATTACAATCAATTCCCCTCAACTCACCAAACCTCCTCTCTCCCACCATCGCCAACTATGTCATTCACAGTCAAGAAACTGTCCTCTTAAATGATGCAGTTAACGAAGGACAGTATATCCGAGATCCCTACATCGTCGCCAACCAACCTAAATCTATCCTCTGTATTCCTCTCATCAACCAAGGAAAATTAAGCGCCATTCTCTACCTAGAAAATAACCTCACCACCAACGCCTTTACCAGCCAGCGAGTCGAACTTCTGCAAACCCTCTCCGCCCAAGCCGCCATCTCCATTGAAAACTCCCGTCTCTACCAAGAATTAGCAGAATACAACCGCACTCTAGAAGATAAAGTAGCAGAAAGAACCCAAGAATTACAAGAGAAAAACGAAGAATTATCAACCACCATCCACAAACTAAAAACCACCCAAAATCAAATCATTGCCCAAGAAAAACTCGCCTCCCTCGGCGCACTAACCGCCGGGATAGCCCACGAAATCAAAAACCCCCTCAACTTCGTCAACAACTTTGCCCAACTCTCTGTAGAATTAACCCAAGAATTACAAGATGAAATCAACAATCAACAAGAAAACCTAGACTCAGAAACAATTGAATATATTGGCGAAATCTTAACCGACTTAAAGGGAAATGTGGAAAAAATCAACCACCATGGCAAACGCGCCGATAACATTGTCCATGGCATGATGATGCACGCCCAAGGTAGTAGCGGCAAAAGAGAACCCACTAATATTAATAATCTCCTGGCAGAATTTGTCAACCTGGCTTATCATGGAATGCGAGCCAAAGATGCCAACTTCAATATTACCATTGAAGGCAATTACGATGAATCTGTAGGTGAACTTAATGTCGTGCCACAGGATATGAGTCGAGTCTTTCTCAATCTCACTAATAATGCCTGCTATGCTGCTTATAATAAGAGAAAACAATTGCAAGCTGAAGCGGGTGATGGAGGTACAAACTTTCAACCGATAATCTGGGTAAGTACGAAAAATTTAGAAGATAAGGTGGAAATTCATATTCGCGATAATGGTACAGGAATGCCACCTGATGTTGTTGAAAAAATCTTCAATCCTTTTTTTACTACCAAACCTACTGGTGAAGGTACGGGTTTGGGTTTATCTATTACTTACGATATTATTGTTCAGGGGCATCAAGGGGAAATTAAAGTGGAGACGGAAGTGGGGAGTTATGCTGAATTTATCGTGATTTTGCCTAAAGAGCGTTCGGAGTTCGGAGTTCGGAGTTCGGAGTTCAGAGTTTGAAGTATGCGCTTCGCGCAGGCTACGCCAACGGAGTTCAGAAGAGGGTGTTTTCCCTTGACTTTTTTCATGATAATTACCACACATTGGGCTCGTAATATCGAT
>DOIX01000314.1:0-1733 GCA_003511885.1 Cyanobacteria bacterium UBA11153 | reverse complement strand
AAATGCTGTAAAGCTCTTGTTTACTGGCTTTCAGCTTCGGCTCTTTCGTCGAACTCAGGTTACAGATAGATGCTTTGCGTAAGTCGTGTTTTGGTTACTCGATTAAGTGTTTTATTTCTACACTGATAACTTTTAACTGTCAACTATCCATTGTCAACTATCCATTGTCAACTGTCCATTGTCAACTATCCATTGTCAACTATCCATTGTCAACTATCCACTGTCAACTATCCATTAGACTTCTCCAAAATATAAATTATGGCTTACCTGTCGGGGCAGGGCGAAGCATAAGGGATATCCAAATTTCTAATTTTTCCCTGAAATTGTCGCCCTTATGCTTCGCCCCTACAAAATACTACAAGTTAATACAATGTTTTTTGGAGATGTCTATTGTCAACTGTCCATTGTCAACTGTCCATTATCAACTGTCAACTGCTATATATGCTACCTACAGACTTACTCATCAATCGACAAAATGGTGAAGAGATTATCCCCAAAAGATTACCGATAAATCAGAAAATGTGCGGGATCGCAATTCAGTTAATTTCCTGTTTTCAAGAGTCTCTGGGTAAAACTCAAGGGGAAATCGATCGCAAGTTGTCAGATTTAGAAGGGGATACTCCCGATTACCGCTTGAAACGGGGTTTAGCTCATATCCTGAAAAATAGTTTCTCTACTTTTGAAATAGTCAGCCCTCTGGAGCCAAAACAACTGCGACACCGAGTTTTTACTCTGGCAGCCCAATCTATGCCTTCTCATGTCTCTTCACAGGCAACTCTAGAAACTCTCAGCTATCTCCTCACTCAAGAGTTAGAAAAAGAAGTATTACCTGGACAAATTCAGGTAGGATTATATGCGGATTTACCAGAAAATCGCATTCTGACAAACTTTGAAGATCCCGCACCAGAAGCATTACTAGAACGTTATAATTTAGCTCAAGTTCAAGGTATTTTCTATAAAGCATCTGAGATGACACTTAATGCCCATCGGAATGTACCGGGACAATATAAATTATTATTTCGCTATTTAAAGTTATTTCAACTGATGACTTATATAGAAGGAGACGCAGATTGTGGTTTTACTATTACTGTGGATGGGCCGACTAGCCTATTTAAACCGAGTACGCGATACGGATTAGCGATCGCAAAACTGATCCCGGCTCTCTTACATGTTACGAAATGGAGTCTTAAAGCCACTTTACAAATGCGAGATCCTTTCACAGGAGCTTGTTACACGAGGCGTTTTAGTCTCCAAGATAATTGCGGTTTAGTTTCTCACTATCCTCCTGGCAAACCTTACGATAGCATGTTGGAGGAATCTTTTGCTAAACGCTGGGAATCTTTAAAAAGTGACTGGATATTAGAAAGAGAAGTGGATTTAATTCCTATTCCTGGTAGTGTCATGATTCCCGATTTTCGCCTCATCCATCCTGATGGCAGAGATTATTTATTAGAAATCGTTGGCTATTGGCGTACCGAATATTTGCAAAAGAAATTCGCTCAGGTGCGACGTGCGGAATGCGACAACTTAATTTTAGCTATTTCTGAGCGCTTAAATTTGGAAAAAGCTGGGGTAAAAGTTGATAATATCCCGGCGAAAGTTATCTGGTTTAAGGATAAACTTTTGCCCAAAGCGGTATTAGCAGTTTTAGATTAATAAGACTGATTTTACACCATTCTCAATAGCAGGGAGGCAGAGCCTCCAAACCCTCGTTCCCAGCTTGAAGCTGGGAA
>DOIX01000191.1:4620-5397 GCA_003511885.1 Cyanobacteria bacterium UBA11153 | reverse complement strand
CTAGGGGCTAGGGGCTATTGGCTCAGGAAGAAAACTGTAAAATCAAGGGTTTGAGGAATTGAGAATGTTCTAACTGTCCTGGCGGTTGCTATAGTTAAGTATTTGGCGATTGAGGCTAAGAAAATATAAAGCGCCAACTTTAATTAGTAAAGTTTCAAAATATACCAACTCTATTTTCAGACCAATCGGTCGAATTTTTTCTTGGTTCAGGCTCCAAGATCGAGCCTCAGCCATAATCTAGCAATTACCCAATCGATTACTAGTTTGCTAATATGATGGACTCGATCGCAGTATTGCCTATGTCAATGGTGAATTGTTAGTCAAAATTAACACATTCATTCTGAGTATTATTGGGGAGTGGCACTGAGATCTGGAAATGTAATTCAAACTGAGTTTGAAAATGGCGATCCTATCGATTTAGTGGTGAGATCCCCCAGGCTAGTGCGGATCTTAAGCCAGAGAGTCGATTCAGAAACCCCGTTTCTTTTAGCAAACTGCTCAAATTTCACAGACAGCACTTACGAGAAACTAGGTTTATAGCCATACTGAATCAGTCCTCTCGCAATCCTGCCTGATTCTGGGCATTGAGCTGCGTGTCAGCGACCTGAGTTCGGAGGAGAGGAGAAGAGGAGTATGGGCTTCGCGCAGGCTACGCCAACGGTGTTTTCCCTTGACTTTTTTGATGATAGTTACCAAAATTTCGCTCGTAATATCGATTTCTCGCCTAAGAAATTTGATCAAAAAATGCTGCAAAGCTCTTGTTTACTGGCTTTCAGC
>DOIX01000191.1:0-4430 GCA_003511885.1 Cyanobacteria bacterium UBA11153 | reverse complement strand
TTGTTTACTGGCTTTCAGCTTCGGCTCTTTCGTCAAACTCAGGTCAGGGAGTAATCGCTTCGCTAAGATTAGCCATTTCTGTGCGAGCAATCGCTGAAGCTCCCTCATTTAGAGAGTGCCACAACTCAAAGATCCAGATCCTAAGTCTTCTGTGAGGTTAAATCAGCCATTCTCATCCTTGACAGCTTCCTGTACTATATTAAAAGCTTTTAACTATTGTTGCGATAATGTTACGTTTTGACAAATATCTTCAATTAGAAATACTTATGTCGGACTCTGAGATAATATCAATTTATTTAGTGTAGGAGGATCTCACTAAGAGTCGCAATCGACTGAGTTAACTCTAAGTAAGCGGCTGTGGATGTCACTGCAATCAATTGCCAAAAACCTCAGTAAAGGCGATCGTGAGTAGTATGATTTGATACTATTTTTGGGGCAAAAACCTCAGTAAACCTAACCAGAGGAAACCAGAACCGTACCAGCTCGTAGCAGTAGACTGGAAATGAACAAAGATCAGGAGGAGGACAATTTTTTCGTAAAAGATGAGTCATAGCAATACAAGTACAACCACATTTACAGTTACTACACCTCTCTATTACGTTAACGGGTTGCCCCATATCGGCAGCGCCTACACAACAATGGCAGCAGATGCGATCGCGCGTTTTGAACGGTTGCAGGGGAAATCGGTAATGTTTATTACAGGAACAGACGAACACGGACAAAAAATTCAGCGGACAGCCATAGACAATGGCCTGGAACCACAAGTACATTGTGACAAGGTAGCGGCTGAGTTTGATGCCCTCTGGCAAAAACTGAACATTCAATACGATCGCTTTAGCCGCACCACCTCGGAGCGTCACGCTGCCATCGTCAAGGAGTTTTTCGGGCGGGTTTGGGAGAAAGGCGATATTTACCTGGGGGAACAAAAAGGCTGGTATTGTGTATCATGTGAGGAGTTTAAAGAAGAACGAGATCTATTAGATGGCAATCGGTGTCCCCTACATCCCAATAAAGAAGCAGAGTGGCGCGATGAGCAAAACTACTTCTTCCGCCTCTCCAAATATCAGGCCCAGCTAGAAGCGCTTTACCAAGAAAGACCCGATTTTATCCAACCAGAAAGCCGTCGTAATGAAGTCTTAAACTTTGTCAGCCAAGGACTTCAAGATTTCTCAATTTCTCGCGTTAATATGGATTGGGGGTTCCCCGTTCCTCTTGACCCCAGCCATACTATTTATGTCTGGTTTGATGCTCTCCTCGGCTACGTCACCCCTCTTCTCGATCCCGATAGCGAACCAACCCTGGATAATGCCCTAAAAACCTGGTGGCCTATTCAATTACATCTGATTGGTAAAGACATTCTGAGATTTCATACCGTTTACTGGCCAGCTATGTTAATGTCAGGAAACCTACCAATACCAGGTCGAGTATTTGGTCATGGCTTTCTCACTAAAGATGGTCAGAAGATGGGGAAAAGCCTGGGGAATACCCTAGATCCAGTGGAATTAGTGAATCGATACGGTGCGGATGCGATTCGCTACTACTTTCTCAAAGAAATTGAATTTGGAAAGGATGGGGATTTTAATGAAACTCGTTTCATCGATATCTTGAATGCCGATTTAGCTAATGACTTGGGCAATTTGCTTAACCGAACATTGGGGATGGCGCACAAGTACTGTCAAGGAAATGTGCCGCAGATAACAGATGAGGATATTCCAGCAGATCATCCACTTAAGGCAATCGGATTGGAATTAGGCGATCGCGTCGCCTCAGCATATCAATCCCTCGCATTTAGTGCAGCTTGTAAAGAAATCTTTTCCTTGATTCGATCGAGCAATAAATTTCTTGCCGATTTAGTACCTTGGACATTGTACAAGGAAGGGAAACAACAAGAAGTTGAAAAAGTATTGTACGCTGTCTTGGAATCGATTAGACTAGCCGCTTATCTACTAGCCCCAATTATTCCCAGCATTAGTACCGATATTTATCAACAACTAGGGTTTGACATTGACTTTAATGACAAAAACTCCATTCAAGATTCTCTAACAAGAGACAATCATGCCCTGTGGGGAATCTTAAGTTCAAATCAAAGCTTAAGTAAACCAAAACCAGTATTTGTAAGACTTGAACAACGGTAATTTCGATCCGTCACCTGGGAACTAACCCAACCCAGCAAATGACCAAAAGTTCAGATTATCGGGGAAGGAGGCATCAGGAGATTTTTTACATAACAAATTGAGGCATAACAATCATGTTGAATAACTTTAGTTCCGATCCAATTTTTACACCCGAACAAATTTTAGAAAATCGCGGTCGGGTGGCTATTTTTATTGATGGTTCAAATCTATTTTATGCAGCTCTGCAACTGGGAATTGAAATCGATTACACCAAACTACTGGTTCGTTTAACTGCCGGATCGAGATTACTGCGATCGTTTTTTTACACTGGAGTGGATCGCACCAATGAAAAGCAACAGGGATTTTTACTCTGGATGCGCCGCAATGGATACCGAGTGATTGCTAAGGATTTAGTACAGCTTCCCGATGGCTCGAAAAAAGCTAATCTAGATGTGGAAATTGCTGTGGATATGATGGCATTAGTAGGTTCTTACGATACCGCAGTTTTGGTTAGTGGAGATGGGGATCTGGCTTATGCAGTTGATGCAGTTAGCTATCGCGGGGTTCGAGTTGAAGTAGTGAGTTTGCGATCTATGACGAGCGACAGTCTCATTAATGTCGCGGATCGCTATATCGATTTGGAAAGCATTCAAGAAACTATCCAAAAGACAAATCGCCCCGGAATTCATCCTCCTCATAACAATAACTCACCTGGTGTCTATAATAGCCCAGTCCCTAACTATGTCTACCGTCCCCTGTCTGGTATGAGTATGCTCGAAGAAAATGGAGAGCAGCCTATGAGTCATTAATTATTAGTTGTTGGTTGTTAGTTATTGGTTATTAGTTAGGAGGTTGGGAAATAGTTAAGAATTGACAGTTGACAATTGACAGTTGATAATTGACAGTTATATAGCTGGAATATTGCCAAAAACAAAAAAACAATAACAAACAACCAACAACTAACAACCAATAATCAAATGGTTTTGATATTCAAGAGAACGATCCTTAGCATTTTAATATTTACCTTCTTATCAGCCTGTCAATCAGAAAACAAAACCGCCAAGAAAATCCAAAAAGATACTGCGGCAACAGAAATTGAAGGGAGTCTAGTTTTTAACAATGTCACTCTGAATCAGGCAGATGAGAAAGGTAGTCCTGTATGGCAAGTTAAAGCAAAAAAAGCAACATATATTAAAGACAAAAAAATTGCTAATATAGAACAACCAACTGGCGACTTATTCCAAGATGGTAAATTAGTTTTGCGCGTGTCAGCAGATAATGGTGAAGTTCACGAAGATGGGGAAAAAATATTACTAAAAGGACAGATTGTTGCCACAGATACTCGGAATGGTGCAGTATTAAAAGGGGATGAATTAGAATGGTTTCCCAAACAAGACTTATTATGGGTACGGAATAACTTAAAAGGTAACCATCCTCAACTACAAGTTACAGGAAACGAAGGAAAATACTTTACCAGACAGGAGCAGATAGAATTACAGGGTAACGTAGTTGCGATCGCAAAAGATCCCGATTTACAAATGAAAACCGAACATTTCATTTGGCAAATCAAAGAAAACAAGGCAATCGGCGATAAACGCCTGCAAATGGAACGATATAAAGATAAGATTGTCACTGACAGAGTTGAATCGGATCTTTCTGAATATAACCTCAAGACTAAAATCGCTACTCTCAAAAAAAATATTCAGCTCACATCCATAGAGCCGCCCGTATTAATTGCTGGTAATGCCGCCCTTTGGGATGTCAAAAATCAAACCGTACTTTCCACTCAACCTGTAAAAATTATCCATCAAAAAGAGCAATTAGTTATTACAGGAAATGAAGGTAGAGTTGATTTAGCCAAACGAGTAGCCAACTTAACAGGTGGAGTACAAGGCATTGGCACTCGCAATCAATCTCAACTCTACGCCACGCAAATGAGGTGGGATATTTCTACTCAAAATATCGACGCATCCGGTAATGTGATTTATAAACAATTAAATCCGCCTTTAAATGTAACTGGGGCAACTGCTAGAGGGAAACTTCAGGATCAAAGTGTTGTTGTTAATAGCGGTAGTGGTAGTAGAGTGGTGACAGAAATTATTCCTTGAGTTGGGGATAGGGGCAGGTTTAGCCTAGAAAATAGACAACCTACCGATATTGCGATCGCTCCCGTTAAACGTCAAAATAGGGATAGAGTGCGATCGCGTTTTGGTGCTGCTTACACATCATCTTCTCGCTCATTCTGATACCAATTTTCTAAACCCTGCTACAGTTGCGAGTCTGGCTCCCCCCTTAGTATAGCAAGGGACTAGGGGC
>DOIX01000190.1:13243-13663 GCA_003511885.1 Cyanobacteria bacterium UBA11153 | reverse complement strand
CTGTTGATACTCTCTATCAGAACTAATCGTCAAAGGGACTGGGTATTGCGATCGCTCGGTGCTGCCCAATCCCCAATCCCTGAGATAGGCATTGTCGGGCTATGGCAACTCCTGCAAGATATAGCAGTGGAGAGTTAACAGTTATTTGATGGAAATCGCAATAGTGGTTTTAACTACGGTGAGAGTTGTAGCGATGAGTGAAAAATCAAAAAAGGAACGGAATTCGCGATCGCGCCGTCGTATCCTATATTGATGGTAGATTCCTCTTCCTCAATCCGTCAGGTGTTATGGCACTCCACAAGGCGGTTGGGATATCCCAAAACGCCGCAACTATTTTCCAGGAAGCATTTTATAGCAGTGGACAGTTGACAATGGACAGTTGACAATTACTGGATGGAAATCAAACTGTTTACTCCCGAA
>DOIX01000190.1:9865-13020 GCA_003511885.1 Cyanobacteria bacterium UBA11153 | reverse complement strand
GGCTTCCGCTTCTCTTCATGATGTTATTGATGCCTTAACCGATGTGGCGGTTGCTATACTTTTCAGTTTTGCCATATTTCCTGCATAATTTAGAGGAATTATCCCGATCCTTCAGCTAATTATGAGAATTTGTGAAATAGATACTGCTCAGAAGCAGTTAACCAATCCCTTACCGGAGAGTCAATCCAGACTCCCATTCTTCGCCATGTTACCTACACGTCAACAAATCAAAGCCAAAAAACGCAATGCCAAACGCCTCGGTCAATTACTCCAAGATGCTAGGCAAGAACTGATCCAAAATATCACCCTGCTTGAGTATACCACAATTGAAGAGGGAATTTGGCAAATGCCCGATGTTTCCAATTCCCACAAAGCACATTCAGCGATTGGGCAAATACTTGCGATTGCAAATCAGTGGGATGAACTAAACCATTTTGAAATTGAGGAAAAGTTATCCCTGATTGAAAGTACATTCTACCAACATTGATTTCCCTTGCACTCTACACACACACTTCCCAAATACCCTATAAATCATCTCCAGAAACCCGATTTATCCAAAAAATCGGGTTTCTTTGCACTTATATAGCGTTTCCTGAAAGCTAACACCCCCATAAATCTCGATATCTGCCCTCACAACCCGGGCAACTGCTATAAACTTATTGATCGATAGAGTGGTAAGTATCACAGAAATTGCGCAAAATCTGTCACTGAGATGTATATAGTAGGGTGCATTACTGAAAGCATCCTAGAGACAGGCTAACTGCGTCAGTCTTATCTCAGTTGAGGTAAACACCCACCCACTCCTAAATTCAAATGATTTTCCTGACAGACGATTTACTCCTCCATTACAAACGCTGTCCCCGTAGGACATTTCTGGATGTTTACGGAGATTTATCTCAGCAAGCGCCCCCACCAGATTTTCTGCTGAAATTGCAACAAGATAGCATCACCCATAAGGAATCAGTCTTGGAGACAGTAGAAAAAAGTCCTCAAAATCAGGCTACTCCAAAGACTCCAGCCACTCTTCTCCTTACCGCCTTACCATCAGAGGTGGATATTTCTGCGCCAATTTCTCCTAATTATCATCACGGAGATTGGGAGGTGGGGGCGAGGGCAACTTGGGATTTAATGCAGCAGGGGATAAATTGCATTGCTAAACCTATCCTCTTTATGCCCACTTACGAAGGGATAAATCTGGTAAGTTTTCCGGATTTATTGGTCAAATATCCGGGACAATCGAATTTGGGAGATTGGATTTATGTGCCTCTTACCATTAAATTCGGTAGAAAGCCGAAGGCAGATTATCAAATTATTTCGGCATTTCACGCTTATCTGTTAACTGTGATGCAGGAGGATTTGCCAGAGATTGCCTGGTTGATTTTGCGCCGTCACAGTATTCATCCTGTGAATTTAGAGCAATGGATGCCAGCGATGATAAGGGTTTTGGCCCAATGTCTGGAGACTTTGGCCCAACAGCGGGAGCCAGAAGTCTTTATCTCTCGGCAGAAATGCAGTCTTTGTCGCTGGTACAATAGCTGTCACGCGATCGCAAAATCTCAAAAACATATTTCCCTCTTACCAGGTGTCACCCCCAACCGTTATCGAGATTTGCAGGAACTTGCGATCGCAGATGTCGAATCTTTAGCTCAAACTGATATTACCATCCTAGAGCCTGTCTTTGGTCTGGATATTGCTTCTGATTTAATCCAGCAAGCCCAGGCTACCGTACAAAATCAACCTATTCTCCGTCAACCACCCAGCCGTTTACTCAAAGAATCTGTCTTAACTTCTGTAACTGAAGACAGCCTTCATCCCGATCGCAATTTGGTCAGTGCTGCTTTGAGGTATGCTAATTACCATAGAATACCTCCTGTTTCCGATTCCCTCAACTTACCCACAGGATTGGTGGAGCTTTTCTTTGATATTGAAGCACAGCAGGATCTCAATGTTGACTATTTACTGGGTATTTTAGCCATCGATCGCGTCCACCATACAGAGACATTCTATCCCCTACTGGCAGAAGATCCTCAAGATGAGGGCAAAATCTGGCAAGAATTCTTAGATTTAGTTGAGCGCTACCCAGATGCGCCCATTTTCCATTTTTCTGAATATGAAGTAGATACTGTCAAACGATTAGCAAAACTTTACAATACCCCAACCTCCCAGTTTAAACATCTACTCTCCCGATTTGTCGATGTCCATCAACAGGTAATCGCGACAGTTATGTTACCAGTAGAAAGTTATTCCCTCAAACATTTAGCCAGATGGCTGGGTTTTGAATGGCGCGATGCTACAGTTACGGGTTCCCAATGTGTCTGTTTATACGATCGCTGGTTAGCAGAGCGCGATCGCGAAGCACTCGATTTGATCCAACGGTACAACGAGGACGACTGCCGTGCCACATATCATCTTAAGACTTGGTTGTACAATTTTTTGCAAACCCACCACCAAGCTTAACAATCTGTTACCCAGAGCTGCGGTTTTTTGTTAAAAATGGTCAATTAGCCAAAATTTTTTACTCTGCCCCATCCTTACCATCGATTTTCCAGTCACAGGATCTTAACAGTATGCAAACTTATGTAAAGATTCTTGAATTAAATAGGGTTTGCGATCGAAATTACATCTATTTCTTAAAAATCCAATGTTAAGATAGCACCATGAGGGGTTTCACATTTACTGGACAAGCCAATGGAAACCCCTCTATCAACTTTGGCGAGAGGTAATTTTTATGATTTCTATGTTACTCGTTTTCCTCGTCGGCGCGATTGGTAGTATCTACCTGTCTCTCAAAGCAGTTCATGAAGTTTCCCGCATTCTAGCGATTAGCAGTGCCATATTTTGTTCTATTTTCAGTTTTGCCCTAGCACCTTGGCCAATTCAGATCTTAATTTTTATCGTCTTGCTTGGCTTAGAAGGATTTTATCCATTTCGCAAAACAGCATTAGAATTTGTCACGCTCTCAGTTACAAGAAAATGGTAATTTTTCGACCTATCTGGAGAGAGGTTAGAAGTGAGAGGTGAGAGGTGAAAAGCTGGACAATATTTCTCTCTTGCCCAAAAAATTGTCTGGATAGGTCTATTTTTATCCAAGTTAAAACAATATTTATCAAAAAATTAAATACTATTTGACAATTTATTTAGGGCTTGCTGTATAA
>DOIX01000190.1:535-9547 GCA_003511885.1 Cyanobacteria bacterium UBA11153 | reverse complement strand
AAACTCGAAAATTGTGCCACACAAAAAAACCATACCCCACACCAAAAAACCCACACCCCATCCTCACGAAAAGACTTTTTCAGCAAACCCTATTTATCTATTCCCAACACCACTTTATAGGTGCAGCAGTGCTTGAAGAGTGGAAGAAAAGTGGAGAGGTGTGTTTTTAGAGTGCCCTCGGGCGTTGCTCGCCCGCTACGCTAACGCAACAACTTTTTAAGCGCTACCTCTGCTTATAACAGGGGGAGTATGTCAAAGATGGATGGTTGATGGTGCGTTTTAAAAATCCCCCGTGTTTGAACCGGGGGAGTACGTCAAAGATGGATAGTTGATAGTTGCTTAACCTTAGTATAACGCACTCTACAGATGGAGGCGAGAGATGGATAGTTGATGGTGGGTTAGCTTGCCCGTAACCCACCCTACAGCGATAATCCCTATATTTTAAATTTTCTTAATATAGATGGCTGGAGATATCTCCAGTTATCGATTAAGCTGTAAGCTCATCCATACAAAGCTTTACGCCAGTTAATCCCCATCAAAACCGACCAGCTTATTACTATCCAATTGTATAGAAATTAAACAAAATCTCTTCACAAAGAAATACCGATATAGAATTAAGTTATTGAAAATAGTCCGATTTGCCAGTGTTTTAACTTCCCATGTCTTTGCGGAGGCAAGGATGTCATGGCTACTAAAGATAGAAGAGATTACTTGTTGCGCTGTATCTACCCTTTCACCAGCTTAATGGGTATCCTGAGTTTGCTCATCGCTTCTCCCCATCAGGTTGTAGCGCAAATTACACCAGATAATACCTTGGGTACGGAGAATTCGATAGTCACACCCAATGTTAATATTCGAGGCTTACCCGCTGATTTAATAGAAGGAGGTGCGACGCGAGGAGCTGCACTATTCCAGAGTTTTCAAGAATTTAATGTGGGAAATGGACAACGAGTTTATTTCGCCAATCCCACAGGAATTGAGAATATATTCAGTCGAGTAACAGGGACAGATATATCAGATATTCTGGGAACTTTGGGAGTAAATGGAGGCGCAAATTTATTTTTCCTCAATCCCAATGGGATTATTTTTGGTGAAAATGCTGCCCTGGATGTGCGAGGTTCATTTGTCGCAAGTACGGCGGATTGTTTAGTATTTGGCAATCTATTTAATTTTAGTGCCACCAATCCAGAAGCACCACCTTTACTAACAGTTAATGTGACTCCAGGATTGCAGTATGGAGCAAATTCCCAAGGGACAATTAGTAATGCTGGTAATTTAAGTGTCGGGCAAAATCTGACTCTATCTGCTCATAGATTGAACTTGCAGGGTAAAGTGGAAGCTGGGGGAGATTTAACACTACGCGGTTTAGATACGGTACAGATGAGAGATAGTATCGCTAATCCTTTTATTGCCGCTGCTGGTGGTAAATTAGTAGTACAAGGGGATGAGACTGTAGACATTTTTGCCCTGAATCATCCTGATAGCGGGTTATTTTCCATGGGGGATATGATTTTGCGATCGCGCAATACTGTAGGAGGAGATGCTCACTATTGGAGTGGCGGGAATTTTCGGATTGAGAAACTCGATGGTAGTTTGGGGAATTTGTTTAGTCCTTACGATCCGATTATTAGGTCCTTGGGAAATGTAAGTTTTGATACCTACTTCGGAGCATCACTGCATATTTTAGCCGGGGGTTTGGTGGATATTGGCACTGTCATTATTTCTCAACCAGAAACAGGTACTGTTGGTTCTGACTTTATTAACGAGACAATACAATTATCTGATGGTGGCGAGATTCAAATTAATGGTAGTCAGCAACCTATTCTTGATATCAGAGCTGGTGTAGATCCAGCTCAAATCGGTAGTCCTGGAATCACAGGTATTAACTTTAGCGATTTCTTTTTCCCCAGCACACCTGTCCCAACTAATATTACAACAAGTGCTAACCTAAATATAGGTTATATTTCTCTTGCTCTTCCAGATAGTATTGTCTTTTTAACTAATCAGTATAAACCAAACACTTCCCTAACAGGTGGAGATATTACTATAACCGAATTTGGAGGAATTGATGCCCTTGGCATTGGAGGTGATGGTAGTGCAGTTATCTTTGACTCAAGAGGGAACATCAAGCTTGACTCTTTTACCTCCATTAACACTTCTTCTTTGAGTGGCAATGCTGGCAATATTACCCTGCTTGCTAACAATAGTATCTCTCTTACCAATGGCGCTGAAATTGAAAGCGTTACATTTGGCTCAGGTAATGCAGGCAATATTAATATTAAAAGTGAGTCACTTTCTCTGGATAACGATGCTTACCTAAATACCAGTACCTTGGGATTAGGAAATGGAGGAAATCTCAATATTAATACCCGTTCCCTATCGGTAACTAACGGTGCTTACCTGACTGCCGATACCTATGGACAGGGAGATGCTGGTAGTATAAATATTCAAGCTACAGATACCATATTTTTTAGCGGTGCAGACATTAATGGATCCCCAACCAGTATAACCAGCTCTGTAGCACCAGGAGCGGTGGGAAATGGAGGAAATCTTAATATTAGTACCCGTTCCCTATTAGTAAATAACGGTGCTTATTTGAGTACTGGAACTTTTGGACAGGGAGATGCTGGCAGTGTCAACATTCAAGCTACAGATACCATATCTGTTAGTAGTACAGATAGTAACGGATTTCCAAGTAGTATAACCAGCTATGTTGCACTAGGAGCAGAGGGAAAAGGAGGCAACATCAACATAACCACCCGTGCCTTATCTCTGAGTGACAGTGGTTATTTAAGTGCTGGAACTTTCCGACAGGGAAATGCTGGAAATATTCAGGTAACGGCTACAGATTTTGTTGATATTTCTGGGAGTAATAGCTCTAATGGATTGTCCAGTGGATTATTTACCAGTAGTGAGAGAGGCGCAAATGGTGCAGCAGGAAATATCGCAGTTAATACAGGAGCATTTCGTCTGGCTGATGGCGCACTTGTAAACACTCTAAGTTACACTGGTGATGCAGGTGACGTTACTATCAATGCTAATACTTTTGAAGCTCTTGGCGGCGGACAAATTCTGACATTAAGTCGCGGTGCTGGGGATGCTGGTAATCTGACAATTAATGCCACTGATAGTATCACTATTTCTGGTAGCGATCCTACTTTTGCTAGTCGCTTTGGGCAATTTGGTTCTAATGTAGTTAATAACCAAGGTGCTGCTAGCGCACTAATTACTGACGCGGATCTTGGTTCTACGGGAAATGGTGGTAATCTATTTCTTAACACCAGAAGTTTAACAGTTACAGATGGTGCTATAGTATCAGCTTCCACTTATGGTACAGGAGATGGAGGCGATTTGAGAGTAATGAATTTTAATCAAGCTGCCCAATTAGTGGAAGTTAGTGGAAATAGTACTTTATTTGCGCTTGTGGGAAAGGGAAACACGGGGAATGGGGGCAATTTGACGATTGATACTCAGCGATTAGTTGTGCGGGAGCGATCGCAAATTTCCACTTCTACTTTTGGTAGTGGGAAGGGAGGAGATTTGACATTTCGCGCTTCTGACTCAGTAGAAGTAAGCGGAAACAGTTATATATCCACTGGTGTCACTGAAAATGCCACTGGAGATGGGGGCAATTTAACTATTGAAACTGGCAGGTTGGTGCTTGAGAATGGCTCTGCGGTATCAACTTCTACTTTTGGTGCTGGAAACGCGGGAGATTTGACAGTTAATGCTTCTGACGCAGTGGAAGTTAGCAGCAACAGTCTGTTATTTGCTCGTACCTTGGAAACAGCCACTGGAGATGGTGGTAATTTAACTATTGATACGGGGCGGTTAATTGTACAAAATTCCAGGATTTCCGCGTCTACTTTGGGTGCTGGAGATGCTGGAGATTTGAAAGTTACTGCTTCTGACTCAGTGGATTTAAGTAACCAAAGTGTTCTGTCTGCTATTGTTAATGAAAACGCCACCGGAAATGGAGGTAATTTAACTATTGATACCGGACAGCTTGTGATGCGAAATTCTCTGTTATCAACATCTACCTTGGGTACTGGAAATGCCGGAGATTTGACAGTTATTACTTCTGATTCAGTAGAAGCCAGAGACAATAGCATCATATCAGCTAATGTGGGAGAAAACGCCACAGGAGATGGAGGCAATTTAATAATTGATACGGGACAGTTATTAGTTCAAGATCGATCGGGTATTTCAACTGCTACTCTGGGTGGAGGAGAGGCAGGTAATTTGAAAATTACCGCATCTGATTCAGTAACAGTTAACAGAAATAGTTTTCTATCTGCTCAGACAAATGGCACAGAAGATGGCGGAAATTTGCTCATTGATACTGGGAGATTATTGGTTCAGAATGGATCGGGAGTTTCTGTTACGACAGCGGGTGCTGGAAATGCCGGAAATCTGACAATTCGCGCTGCTGATTCTGTGGATGTAAGCGGAAGGAGTATCGTATCTGCTGGTGTCAATGAAACTGCAACTGGAAATGGTGGAGATGTAACGATTAACACTAGACAGTTAGTTTTACACGATCGCGGATCCTTATCTGTTGGTACTTTTGGTGGAGGAGAGGGAGGAAAATTAAATGTAAATGCTTCTGATTCTGTGGCAGTAATTCGAGATAGTAGCATTGAGGCTGGTACTACAGGTTCCCAACCTGCTGGAGATGTCACAATTACAACTAGACAATTATTAGTTGAGGATCGCAGTCAAATTTCCACTGCTACTAGTGGTGCTGGAAATGGGGGAGGATTGAGAATTGCCGCTTCTGACTCAGTAGCAGTAGGGGCGCGATCGCGAATTAGCAGCAGTGCTTTAGAAGGTACGGGAAATGGTGGAGATTTAAGGATTGAAACAGGACAATTTACTGTGCGAGATGGGGGACAGGTACTTGCGGGAACTTTTGACAAAGGTAATGCGGGAACCCTGACTATTTTTGCCTCTGATTCTGTGAAATTAATCGGTGCTTCAGCAGATGATGTTCCCAGTGGTTTATTTACTCAATCTCAAGGAAGTGGAGGTGCAGGTGGTTTAAAAATTACCACTGGGGATTTAATTGTTCGAGATGGTGCTACAGTATCCGTAAGCGGTCTGGGATCGGGAAATCCCGGCGATTTAGAAGTAGATGCAGGTTCCATCTTTCTGAATCAAGGCAGTCTCGAAGCGGCAACAATATCCGGTACGGGGGCTAATATTCGCTTACAGGTAGCCGACAACATTATCATGCGCAACCGTGGTTTAATCAGTGCTAAAGCTGAAAACAATGGTAGTGGTGGTAATATCAATATCATTGCTGATTTTGTCATTGGTATTCCCACGGAAAATAGCGATATTATTGCGAATGCTTTTGAAGGACCTGGTGGTCAAATTAACATCACTACTCAGCGCATTTTTGGTCTTGAATTTCGGGACGAAATAACTCCGCTAAGTGATATTAGTGCTAGTTCTAAATTTGGGGTAGATGGTGTAGTAGCAATTACACAACCTGATATCGATCCTAGTCGAGGCTTAATTCAATTACCGCTTAACCTAGTCGATCCTACCAGAATGATCGACCGTCAGTGTACTGCTAATCGCAAATCTCAAAGTAGCTTTATTGTAACTGGTCGCGGTGGCATTCCACGAAGTCCAACAGATCCTTTTGAAGGAGATGCTGTCATCACCGATTTGGCACTTTCACCCACTTTAGGTACTGTAAATTCTGCCAATCCCCCCCAACCAAACCAAATTATCGAAGCTCAAGGGTTAGTCAAAACTCCTGATGGCAAGATATTTCTGGTAGCACAAACACCAACAGTGACACCCCAAAGTGATGGAAATAATCCTGCTGAATGTAACACTTTCTAAAAGGATTAACCAGAAATCCAAACCTACCTGAGTTAGGAGTTAGGAGTTCGGTGTTAGGTGTTCGGTGTTCGGTGTATGCGGTTCGCGCAGGCTACGCCAACGGTGTTTTCCCTTGACTTTTTTCATTATAGTTACCAAAATTCCGCTCGTAATATCGATTTCTTGCCTAATCGAACTGTCAATATTTGTAACTAGCAACTTACGTTATATAATCTAGATTAGCCCACGGTAACGCGAGTATTAACAAACTAAAAAAAATATCTAAGGAGTTTCCCATGTCCGCTGAATCTATTTCCATCAAACCCGGCATCTTAATTACAATTATTGGTGAATCAGTATTGAGAGAGCGCTTAGTCAAGCTCCTGAAAAGCAACGGGGTAACAGGATACACAATTACCGAAGCCCAAGGCGAAGGAGGGCACGGCAGGCGTATGGGAGATATTGCAGGCTACAACACCAACATCGAGATTAAGACGATTGTATCCCCTGAAGTGTCTGATGCCATTCTCCAGGCTGTCGCAGAAATGCGGAATGGTTATGCTTTAATTGCCTTCCGGCATGAAGTAGAAACTTTAAGCGACTAATTTCCTGCTCAGAAGACACCCATCCTCCCCCAAGGGGGCAGGGCTGTTTCATGTTCAAATTTTGAAAAAGCTAGAAAGCAGCCTGGTCGAGATTTTCAGCTCCTAAATTTTATTAAAATAAAATTGGGGATTAATTATTACGAAAAACCCTCATTCTCCCCTGCTCTCCTGCCCCCCTGCTCCCCTGCCCCCCTGCCCTCAATTTTTCAACCGAGAATGAAACAGCCCTGCCCAAGGGGGTGGGAAATTTGACAAAGGTATTGGCAGAATCGCCAATTAGCGGTATCATGTACACCGCTACTGAGCGAAATAACTTATATAGCAACCGCCACATCGGTATATACATCAACAACGTTATGAAGAGAGGCGATAGCGCCTTCCTGAGTAAACGGTTTGATGAAGATGGCGATAATTGTCAACTGTCCACTGTCACCTGTCCACTGCTATACAATAGCTATCTACGAGATTTCTGCAACAGCTATCCGCGAGATACTGGACTGACACTGGATCGCCAGGGAGAGACAGTACTCAAAACAGTAAGGAGATAGCTCGGTTTAGTGTAGCTGCTGCTAGTTCCAGAGAGCCTTCAGAAGGTCATGCCACACTCTTGTCCACGCTCATTAGCAATTAGAGGAGTTGCGATCGCAAACGATATATTTGAATAAAATACTTTTCAAAAAAAAGTATCGTATCGATCTCAAGAGGGTGTATTTTTTAAAAGATCTTCAAAAATTACCAACATTTGCTCATTTTTCTGGCAAATTTTGTTCTCTTGTAAATTTTGTTAACAGAGAAATCGGAAAATATGTTAGCTAACCTTTAAGGATATGCTAGCTACTACAGCAAATCTAACTAATCTTATCCTTCGTTAAAGGAATGCTTTTAAAGCATGATGTGATGACAGCACGACCAGTTCCCCGCCAACCCTCAAATTCCCCTAATAATAGCCAATCAGCTATTTCTGACAGATTGCCAGTTGTGACTCTCAAAGAACTGGTGGTGCGCTTAAACAGAGAACAAAATAAGATTCAAGACTTGTTAAGTTCCCTAGGATTTGCCTTAAGGAGCTTTAACAATTTGAATCAATTTTTAGAGTTAATTCCCTTAATGGCAGCGCGAGTAGCTGATACGGAGGGTAGCGCTTTAATTTTGTTTAAGCCAAACGGACAACCCCGATTAGAGCAAATCCATTGTCAGGAAAGTAAGGCTTGTCAAAATGTACGACAAGCCATAGAAAAAGCTGTCCGGAAAGTGTCAGTTAGTGTGGGAGAGGGCGAAACTCGATTAGCCACATCGACAACATTACCAGAGATCCCATTGTCTTTGGACGATCGCATCAGGCAATATCTGGAAACAGATGCCAAGTTATTCAGTGCCTCAATTCTGATCAAGAATGTGGAAAGAGGTTATCTCTATGTATTTAGTACCGATCCGGAATATAGCTTTACCGCTACCCGACAAAAGTTAGTCAGGTTAGTGGCAGATCAAACAGCAGTTGCGATCGCAAATGATGAATTAACGGTAGAATTACGGAAAAAAGAACGATTGGATCGGGAATTGGAAATTGGTGCGGAAATCCAATTGCGTCTCTTGCCCCGTCAATGTCCGGAAATTAAGGGTATTGAGTTGGCGGCAATGTGTAAGACGGCAAACCGCGTTGGTGGGGATTATTATGATTTTATCCCCACCAATTACGACCAACTCAAACCAAAACAATCAGGAAACAAAGACGCAAACGATAGCCAAGGCGATTCTGTTCCCTGGAGTATTGTCATTGGTGATGTGATGGGGAAAGGTGTTCCCGCTGGTTTAATTATGACGATGACGCGGGGAATGCTCAGAGCAGAAGTCCTCAATCGTCACTCCCCAGCCCAAATCCTGGAACATTTGAATCGGGTGATGTATGCCGATCTGGAAAATTCTAATCGGTTTGTGACTCTGTTTTATTCGGAGTACGATCCTCAAACCCGGATTCTCTCTTACAGCAATGCGGCTCACAATCCGCCTTTGTTGTGGCAAGCATCAACTCGCACGATCCAACGTCTCGATACGATGGGAATGCTGATTGGTTTGGAGGCGGATTCTCAGTATGAGGATGACCAACTCCAGATTAATCCAGGAGATACCATTATTTACTATACTGATGGCTTTACTGATGTGTCTAACCACAAAGGCGATCGCTTCGATGAAGATAATCTAGTTCGTGCTTTTCAATGGGCTTGCACTCATTGTCAAGGCTCCCAAGCGATTTTGGATTACCTTTTCGAGCAAGTCGCTCAGTTTATGGGTTCGACAAACTCTAACGGAGATGATATGACTTTAGTGGTGATGCAGGTAAAATCTTTGGACAGTTGACAATTGACAATTGACAGTTGACAATTGACAGTTGACAGTTACATATCGCTCTAAGCAATTGACAATTGACAGTGATCGCAACCGCTGGGGTAGTTGAGCCATAAAGAAGGAAGTAAACCTTGATAGTGCAATAAAAGCTGTAGAAAACAAAGCGACTTAAACGCTGATTCAATTGCTATAGATATTGTTTTCCAGTCCACTATCAACTGTCCACTAT
>DOIX01000190.1:0-294 GCA_003511885.1 Cyanobacteria bacterium UBA11153 | reverse complement strand
ACTGTCCACTATCAACTGTCAACGGTGATAATCTCTATGGTCGTTTTAGATTTACAGGCTGTAACTACTATCTGGCATGGTATTAGCTATCTACCAGAATTGAACTCTCAAATATCGATAGATTGGCTAGTATTGGCTCAAAATGTTACAGATCCAGATGTATTAGGTCAAATGCAAAGAGCATTTAACAATTTTATTCAATCGGGACAAGTCTGGGCTTTTGGGATTGGATTAGTTGTTGGTTATGTATTTAGGGGAATGACTTCGTTTTAAAATTGGCTAATTGCTAATTGC
>DOIX01000189.1:10151-15327 GCA_003511885.1 Cyanobacteria bacterium UBA11153 | reverse complement strand
TAATTATCAACTGTCAACTTTTAACTGTCAACTGTCAACTGTCAACTGTCAACTGTCAACTGTCAACTATCAACTGTCAACTGTCAACTGTCAAGCCTACAAACTGAAGGGAACCAATTGATATTAAATCAATTCCCTTACATCAGAAACGGCCCCATTAACAGCAGCAGCCACTACCATGGCGGGACTCATTAACAAGGTTCTTCCTGTCGATGAACCTTGACGACCTTTGAAGTTACGATTAGACGAAGATGCACTAATTTGATTCCCTTGTAATTTATCGGGATTCATGGCTAAACACATGGAACATCCTGCCTCCCGCCATTCAAATCCTGCCTCCACAAATATCCGATCCAATCCTTCTGATTCGGCTTGTTTTTTCACTCTTTCGGAACCAGGAACCACGAAAGCTTTGACTCCTTCAGCAACATGTCTTCCTTGGGCAAATTTAGCTGCTTCTTGCAAATCGCTGAGTCTTCCGTTAGTACAGCTTCCGATAAAACAAACGTCAATTTTTGTCCCTTGAATTGGGGTTCCTGGAGTTAGCTGCATGTAGCTGTAAGCTTCTTTTGCGATCGCTCTTTCTGATTCTGGTAAGCTATCAGGTGTGGGAATGGCTTCATTGACGGCAATTCCCTGCCCCGGCGTAATGCCCCAGGTTACAGTAGGTGCAATTTCGGCGGCATCGAAGGTAACGACATCATCATAAACGGCATTGGCATCGGAACGAATACTCGTCCACCAGGTTACTGCTTTCTCCCAATCCGCACCTTTAGGAGCAAAATCTCGATCTTTCAGGTATTGAAATGTCACTTCGTCGGGGTTAATATAGCCACATCTGGCACCACCTTCAATAGACATATTACAGACAGTCATCCTTTCTTCCATACTCATTTGCTCAAAGGTAGTACCCGCAAATTCGTAAGCATAACCAACACCACCTTTAACACCCAAAGTCCGGATAATATGCAAAATTACATCTTTAGCATAAACACCGGGTTGTAATGTACCATTTACTTCAATTTTGCGGACTTTAAGCTTAGAAAGTGCTAAAGTTTGAGAAGCTAAAACATCGCGGACTTGAGACGTACCGATACCAAACGCGATCGCACCGAAAGCTCCGTGAGTTGATGTATGGGAATCTCCGCAAGCTATCGTCATTCCCGGTTGAGTTAAGCCTTGTTCCGGCGCAATCACATGAACAATCCCCTGATTGCCAGATCCGATATTATAAAATCGGATACCGTAATCCTGACAACTTTTCTCCAAAGACTGCATCATCTCTTCTGCTAGAGTATCCACAAAAGGACGCGCTTGATTGTCAGTGGGGACGATATGGTCAACAGTCGCGACAGTGCGATCGGGATACAATACTTTTAGTCCTCTTTCCCGCAACATTCCAAAAGCTTGAGGACTAGTTACTTCATGGATTAAGTGTAAACCGATAAATAGCTGAGTTTGACCCGATGGTAAGATACCGACAGTGTGAGATTGCCAAACTTTATCAAATAGTGTTCTTTCGCTCATTAGAAAAGGTAGTCACCTACAAGGTTAACAAAATTAACGATTAAGCAGTTGGTAGTAGGTGCTTTAGCACCAGTCTTTTCACGCCAGACACCAGACTAGCCAATCGCCAGATACTTTGATTTTCTATTGTAGAGCCAGCTAGACGAAAATGCTATGAGCTATGATGAGATCGAGTAGCCAGCTTATGCCAGGTTTCTCAGGAATGATTTTTGGCGATGGCAAAGGTAAGCGATGCGATCGCAATTTGATTTGATAGAATAAGTATTGAAGATTTTATTGCAGCCTAATTGTAGGTGAATATAATTGAGGGAATTAACAATTGCTACGACCTATGATAGATGATCGTTGAGATTCAATAATCTATTATTGAATCTCAATAATAAATTTGGCTCGATTTTTTGCAATCCTTTCATCGTGTAAAGAAGTCTGGGAAACTTTAAACACCAAGTTGCAGGGACAACTTCCAATAACCACCAGTTAAATAAATCCCTTCTTCCTTGGGAACCGGGAAAAATAGCATATCCTTCAAAGCAATCATCTAGCATTTCTAGAAGTGCTGCCTTAGCTTGATTCGAGTCAATCACCCGCACCGCATTTCGGCAGACATCTAAAGCTTCATCAATAGCTTGACTACCTATTGAATTTTTAGGAAATAATTGATTATTGATTTCTGAAACTAAAGATGGGTTTATTTGGGCAGAATATATTTGTTTAATATTGAGTAAATTTAAAACGATCCTTGTTCTAATATCATCTGGCAAGTACGCTTTTACAGTTGGTTCTACTGCAAGTGTTAAAATCAGAGCCATCAAGACAAAACGATGATGACCTAATATATCATTTTTAGACCAAATTGCATCTAAAATTTCTGCAATATAATCCTCTAGTAATCCAGTACCATCAGCGTTTTCTTCGTAAAGTTCCTCATACTGAATTTGCCAAGCTTTCTGAATAATATCGCGTAAATTGCTGGGGATTTTCCACGAAGAGTCAATTTTAAATTCAGGATAATTACATAATAGTAATGTCATAGTTAGTTCCTCCTTTTATAAATTTGGCGGATAAGGATAATCCCAAAATAATCCAGATATTTTAATATTGGGGAACTTCTCCTTAAATTGATCGATAACACCATCACAACTTTCACAGGGTTTCCTTTCCGTATAGAGATAAAGTTGTCCTACTACCTCCCGATTATAAAACATCTCAAGAGTATCTGCGATAGCTGATAGTACCTTGTACTCAGCATCGGTATCCATAATATAACCGGAATAAGAATCTACAATAGGCTCAAATTGACCACCTTCTGACCTAGCTTTGGGCTTTGATATCGGACTTTTCGCCCTAGATGTTGCCCCAATACCAAAGGCTGTACCATTTGAAAGATATACCTCAATAACTGCAACATTCCCTTTGGGAAATTGTTTGTTGAGATATTGTTCTCGAATTAAGTTTGCACCTAACCGCAAACGTTCTAGCAAACTCATATATAATTACATCATCTCTTCTGCCAGAGTATCCACAAAAGGACGCGCTTGATTGTCAGTGGGCACGATATGGTCTACAGTAGCGACAGTGCGATCGGGATACAATACTTTTAGTCCTCTTTCCCGCAACATTCCAAAAGCTTGAGGACTAGTTACTTCATGGATTAAGTGTAAACCGATAAATAGCTGAGTTTGACCAGATGGTAAAATACCGACAGTGTGAGATTGCCAAACTTTATCAAATAGTGTTCTTTCGCTCATGAGAAAAAAGGTAGTCACCTAACAGGTTAACAAAATTAACGATTGAGAAGTTCGTAGTAGGTGCTTTAGCACCTCTCCCCTGGAAGTAGGTGCGAGACTCGCCCCTTGCCAGATACTTGGATTTTCTATTGTAAAGCCAGCTAGATGAAAATGCTATGACTTATAATGAGAATGAGTATCCTGTTGATTCTAGATCGGAGAAGTAAGCTGGATTTGCTCCTAAACCCAGTTGAGGGGTTTCTCTATTCCTTAGATATCGATCGCAAATTCGAGATTGTCAATATTTGTTTAATCCAGCCTCACAATTTGCCAGAACTTTATATACCAGATCCAGATACTTATTATAGTTTAGTGGAATTGAATAGGGAGACTAAAGAGATCGATATAATTTTGATTCAACAAAAATTAGCCACTGACGAATCTAGCTTGTTGGTTAATCTCCGCCCATCTCATTGAAACTTGACAAATTTAATCTTATGACTGAAGAAATTACCCAACTAACTCCAGAACAACAATCCCTAATTCGAGTCTATCGTAAAAAGTGGAAGGAAATCGCATATTCTACCGAGCCAATTGACAGGGAAGAAGCAGCATTAGCGGTGAAATCTGCCTATGCAATGATTGGTAAAAAAGAGCCAAAAATTATATTTCTTGATAGTCCTTTTTCGGCTTTCAGCAATATGGCCTCGCGCTTTGTTAAAGCAGTAGACTTGGATAACAATTTGGATTTAAGCCAAGAAATATTAGTGAATAAATTATGGGAGCAAATGATAAAAAGTTACTGCGAAACTATAAATGATTTCTGGTGTGTTTTAGAAAAAGAACTCTGGGGTTTTAGATTAGATCCTCGGAATGAATATATCAAAAAGCGAAGAGAGCAAATTTATTGGAGAAGTAAACTTTGGAAAGAGTTAACTAAAAATCTGTATATGCCATTAAGGTATATATTAGAATATCTTTTCGTAGATCGACTAGGGATGATAATTTTTAATGGAACCGATCATTTTTTGATGGAAATATTTAAGGAGTATTTAGATTCAGAAATCAAAAAAAAATTCAAGCAACAAGGAGTTATTCTTGAACATGAATTTCTTTACGACTCGTCCCTATTATATGGAGTTGTTTGTGGACTACTGCATAACCATGTTTATAATGCTTTTTTGAGTATATCGATTTTTAATTCCTGGATTAGCCGCGCTGCTTTTGTTGACTTTTGCGTTTCTGTATTAAATTTACCTGTAAATCAGAAGAAATGGTCGCTATTTGAATCCCTGGTTAAACAATGTAATTGGATGTTTCCCCTGGAAAACATCTGCTTTGTATGCGATCGCCCTCGTATCCTTTCTTTCGACAACCAAAATCGCCTCCACGCTGAAGGTTGCCCTGCTATTCAGTTTGCCGATGGATTTAGCGTTTACGCTCATCATGGGGTAAGATTACCAGAAGCTTATGGTAAAATTCCACCAAATCAGTGGCATTCAGAATGGATTTTATCAGAAAAAAATGCTGAACTCAGAAGATTGCTAATTGAAAATATTGGTTACGATCGAATTTGTCAGGAATTGCAAGCAACTGAATTGGATAATTGGCAGGAATACTCGCTATTAAAAATAGACTTCCATGTAGATGTGGAATCCATGTATTTATTAAAAATGACGTGTCCGAGTACGGGACATATTCACGCCTTGCGAGTACCACCTAATATGAAATCAGCTAAGGAAGCGATTACTTGGGTAAATTGGGGGATTTCTCCAGAGGAATTCTCTGTACAAACTTGAGATGATTAAGAATCGACAGGCAGATAACTATGACAAGGGAGCCGAATTGAATCATGAGACTGGTAAAAGTGATATATAGCGAGGGACTAGGAAATAAAGTTGTAAAATCAGGGGTTTGAGGAA
>DOIX01000189.1:1753-9879 GCA_003511885.1 Cyanobacteria bacterium UBA11153 | reverse complement strand
ATCTTGCACCAATGTCATTAACTCTAGGGTGGGCACTCTCCACTAACGTAATTTTAGGCTTTTCGAGTTATCTTGGGGAGTGCCCACCCTACAAAAAATAGCTCTGCCCCAATCGCTTAACTGGAAATTTTAATCTTATGACCAAAAAAATTACCAAACTTACCCCAGAAGAAGAAGCTCTGATTCCCGTCTATTATCAAAAGTGGCATAAAAACCTTAATTTTTGCGAACCAATTGATAAAGAGGAAGTAACATTAGCCCTGAAATCTGCCTACAGAATAATTGACATGAAAGAGGCAGAAATTATATTTTTTGATAGTCCTTTTGCTGCTGTAGACAATATTGTATCCGCCATCATTCAAAAAATAGAAACCACTTCATCTGTCAATCGCAGAAGAGTCGATCAAACCACAGCAAAATTAGGAGATACATGTAATCAATTAGGAAATTCTAGCTGGAGGTTTTGGTTTGCGGTGGAAAGAAAAATCTGGGATATGTGCTGTGAATCTGGACTGATAACAGTCAGAGATGAATCTTCTTGGCAAGACCAAATTTTTAAAAAAATTGAAGACAATTTAGAACTCGAACTCAACGATAGAATAGGAATTACGTTACTCAGAAAAATAAGAAGTATATTTTTCCAACGGAAGCAAGAACCTTTAATGGAAATAATTATCGACTACTGTCAGCAACAGATCCGAGAAATATTGCTCCAAAAAACTAATTTAATGTTTGACTACTTGATCGGAGAAGATTCAGTAGATAAAATGTTACAGGAAATAATTTATAACTATCACTATCGCAATCGTCCCAACAAATCTATATTTGATTCTTGGCACAATCGGGCAGCCTTTATTGACTTTTGTGTTTCTGTATTAAATTGTCCAATTAACCAGAATAAATGGTCATTATTTCAATCGCTGCTTAAACAATGGGATTCGATGTTTCAAAAATGCGATTGGCTCTTTGCCTTTGAAGATATCTGTTTAGTTTGCAATCGTCCCCTTATCTTCTCTTGCGATAACCAAAACCGCCTTCACGGGGAAGGTTCCCCCGCTATTCAGTTTGCCGATGGATATACCATCTACGCTCATCATGGAGTAAGCTTGCCAAAAAGTTATGGAGAAATTCTACCGAATCAGTGGCATCCCGAATGGATTTTATCAGAAACAAATACCGCTCTGAAAAAATTGCTTATTCAAAATATTGGTTACAAGAGAATTTGTCAGGAATTGCCATCAGTTGTCTTGGATACTTGGCAAGAATATACCCTATTAGAAATAGAATATTATCAGGAAGAAATAGTGGAATCAGAAGACGACTTTGATTTTGAAGCAGCATCAGAAAGTGAATGTGAAGATCCTGGTTTCGAGCCAATGTATTTGTTAAAAATGACTGCTTCTGATACCGGAGGTATTGACGTTTGGCGAGTGCCACCTACTATCAAATCGGCGAAGGAAGCGATTACTTGGGTAAATTGGGGGATTTCTCCAGAGGAATTTTCAGTACAAACTTGAATTATTTAAACTGTATTTTGTCAAGAAGAGTTTTTGATCCCCACTATCTGCTCTGCCACTCCCCACTCCCCACTCCCTAGTTCCCATCCAGGGGATCTTTCAAACCCAACTCAGCAAAAGCAGCCAACCTTAAGCGACAAGAATCGCAAACACCACAAGCCAAATCCCCACCTGCATAACATGACCAAGTTTTGTCCCAAGGGACACCCAAATTATTGCCCAATTCAATAATTTCCGTTTTCTTTAAATTAATTAGCGGCGTAACAATCTCAATTCCTTTGCCCTCGCGCCCCTCTTTTGTCCCCAGATTAAAGACTTCCTGCATTGCTTGAATATAATCTGGACGACAATCTGGATAACCAGAATAATCCAAAGCATTTACCCCCAAATAAACCCGCCCAGCACCAATAGCTTCAGCGTAAGATAGGGCAAAACTTAAAAAAATCGTATTTCTAGCCGGGACATAAGTAATCGGGATATCCTCAGACATCTGGGCTAGCGATCGCGCTTTTGGTAATTCTAGCCCATCATCCGTCAAAGCGGAGCCACCCCACTGCCTTAAATTAAAAGCAATTATCTGATGTTGCATCACCCCAGCACCCTCCGCAATCGTCACCGCCGACTTCAACTCCCGTCTGTGACGCTGTTGGTAGTCAAAGGAAATGGCATAACAGTCACATCCATCAGCCTTAGCCTGATACAAAACCGTCGCGGAATCTAACCCTCCCGATAACAAAATCACTGCCTTCATTCATCAAAATTCCCCACTTGCGCGAACTTTATTATCCGCAATTGTGTCATAGAGAGAGTAGGGAGTAGGGGGAGAGGGGAGAGTCGAAAATGCCTTTCCTTATCCCCTAGCCCCTAGCCCCCAGCCCCTAGCCCCTGAAAATGGACAACCCACAAACTGACACATCCAGACACTCCTCTAGCAGGAGTAAAACCAAAATCAGAAGAGAATTGCCGCCTTAAACGTCGAGAAGTAGGGAGCTATTGAGGAGGGAGCTATTGAGGAGGGAGCTATTGAGGATGAGGAGGGAGAAGAAAAAATTTCTCCCTTTAGGACTTACGCACTCGCCCCCCCCAAATCTGGGGGGAGTTAAATTCTGTTCCCCCCAAGCTTGGGGGGTTAGGGGGGCTAATCAGCCGATTTTGCGTAAGTCGTGTCCCTTGTCACCCTTGTCTCACGGCTCGCTACCTGGGCATCTGCTGTCCCTACTCCCTACTTTGGAATTCTTTACATTTAAAGGTGCTGTGGTACTATCTGGATGGTTTAAAGCGGCTCAGTATCAGCAAATCGACTTAGTTCCCGTGGTGGAGGAGCATATCATAGTGCAAGACAGCATGTACCAAAGACACCTGGATCCCCATATCCAGCGCAATTTTCCGCAACCAATTCGGGTAGGCGTGATTGGCGTTGGCAACATGGGGCAGCATCATGTCCGCATTTTAAGTCTGCTTAAAGATGTGGAAATGGTGGGTGTCTCAGACATTAATGTAGAACGAGGTTTGAACACTGCTAGTAAATACCATGTCCGCTTTTTTGAAGATTATCGCGACTTGCTTCCTTACGTGGAGGCTGTTTGCGTGGCTGTTCCCACGAAATTACATTATGAAGTGGGGATGGCTTGTTTGCGGGCTGGAGTTAATGTTTTAATCGAAAAACCTATTGCTGCGAGTATTGCTGAGGCAGAGTCTTTAGTTAATACCGCCGCTGAGTGTCAACGCCTTTTGCAAGTTGGACATATTGAACGGTTTAACCCAGCTTTTCAGGAACTTAGCAAAGTTCTGAAAACCGAGAAATTACTGGCTCTAGAAGCACACCGGATGAGTCCTTACTCTCAACGGGCTAATGATGTTTCGGTGGTGCTGGATTTGATGATTCACGATATCGATTTGCTGTTAGAAGTTGCTGCTGCACCAGTGGTTCGAGTAACAGCAACTGGTAACCGGACTTCGGATTCGGGATATTTAGATTATGTCACTGCTAATTTAGGTTTTGCTAATGGTATTGTGGCTACTCTAACTGCTAGTAAGGTTACTCACCGAAAAATCCGTCGCATTTCTGCTCATTGCCAAAATTCTCTGACGGAAGCCGATTTTCTCAAAAATGAAATCTTGATTCACCGACAAACTCCTGGTAATTGTTTGACGGATTTAGGTCCTGTACTTTACCGACAAGATGGCTTAATTGAGAAGGTTTATACCAGTAATATCGAACCTTTGCACGCCGAGTTAGAACATTTTGTTACTTGCGTGCGCGGAAGCTGTCAACCTTCTGTCGGTGGGGAACAGGCACTCAAGGCACTCCGTTTGGCAACTTTGATCGAACAAATGGCTCTTGACGATCAGGTTTGGGGAAATTTAGATAGGGAACATCGGGATCTCGTTTCTCCGGCTGTGGCAGTTTCTTATTAAATTGTTATTGGTTGTTGGTTTTTGGTTGTTGGTTTTTGGTTGTTGGTTTTTGGCGATTACCCATTTTGATTTTTGACTTGGGTTTTTGGTTAATGGATAACGTCAGATAGGCTAACAAAGCTTTTTCTTCCCCGTTTCCTCAACTAATAACCAATACTAATTACCAGCAACTAATCGCTGACTAATGACTTCAGTGACTTTTTCATTACCTTCGGGGCTAAGGTGAATATGATCCCGATATAAGGTTTCTGGGGTTTTGGTTTCTTTGAAGATGGGGAGAAAATCTATGTAGGCAATTTCCCGTTCTTTGGTAAACTCAGTTAGACGATCGCGAGCTTTGATCTCGTAGTCTCGCGGTCCTGGTTCCCCAACTTCCCGCAGCAGGGGTGTCATGGCGAGGAAAAACTGGGCATCTATCTGTTTGACGATTTCCTGGATTTTACCAATTGCTTCTAAATTAAACCCCACGCGATCGCCTTTTTCGGCATTTACCGCTGCCATTTCTGGTGGTGGTTGATACCGCGAAAAACGTGTTATAGCTTCTATAATGGCTAATGGAGGCTTGTGACTGGGGTAAAAGCGATCGCGCCCTACTGGTACGGATGTCGGGGCTGTGCCAAATAAGTCATCGGTATTTATGACTAAGACTATCACTTGGCTGTTAAATGTCCCGAAGCGTTGCAGGTAGGCGAGTTCATTTCTCGGTCCCCAAGAATTGGCTGAGGCGTTGATAACTTCGATTTTTTCTAAGGGTGATTTTTCTTTGTCAGTATGGCTTTTGAGTTGATTGGCAATTAATTGTGATAGGGTTTGCTCTTGGTCTGTCCACCAACCTCCATTGACGATAGAATCTCCTAAGAGGAATATTCTCAAGGTTGATGGAGGTTGTTCTTTAGTAATGGCAGGACTTCGCATCGAGTATTCGTTTATACTAATTCGATTGCCAAAGCGTTTGGTCTTTTGGTTGGGCGCTAGCAAGTAACCAATTTCGTCATCAGCAATATATATCAGTGGATTGCCGAAACCCCAAAATAATCGCAATCCCACTTCTAACAGGAGGAATAACCCGATGAAGATTCCCCCAATTATCAGTAATATTTTCACTGGCGCTTTTCCTTTTCTGGACAACTTTATCGTTATGGCGTTGAAGATAGGAATCTTAAGATTAATTTTAGGAAATTTACCTTATTGACACCTTTCATTTTTACTATAGATCGAGATATATTCAAATAGTGAAATTCCTTGAAATCAATAGGAGAGTACGCGGGAAGATGTCAGACCTAAATCGCGGGATCATGAAGTTTAAAGGAGCCGATAGCCCAAAAGCGATCGCAATTTCGGCTTTATTGGTTTTAGGAGGGATTGCTTTCCTCCTCTGGTGGGCTTTACAAACGGCTTACAGCGTAGGCTAGCTTGGAGATATCTGACAGAGCGCATCTGGAGGAGTCGTTAAGGCAGTTAAAATAAAGGAGATTTGCAGGGGTGAAGCATTGCGGCGACTATTTTTGTCCAAGATTATTTCTATCCATCAGCTTCACCCGTCTCTGACGATAACTATCCCATTTGGTGAATTGAATATTTTTTTAGTCGGTAATTGTATAACCTAGAATCGCTAAGTCTCTCTCTATTCCATCCATTTCTGCTACTTTTGGTAAATAACCCCATTCTTGGAAGCCGTTTTTTTTAAATAAGTTTAAGCTGGGTTGGTTATGGGAGAAGATGAAGCCAAGGAGGTTTTTTATACCTAAATTTGGACTTTTCTCAATCCCATGGCTTAGGAGTTTTTGCCCCATGCCTTGGCGATGGTATGGGGGGGAAATATAGAGGCTAATTTCTGCTGTTTTATGGTATGCTGGACGACCATAAAATGGCTGAAAACCTAGCCAACCTGCTATTTCTATGGATTTTTGAGCGGTTGGTGGTATGGTTTTTTCTATTTCTATTACCCACAAGGGATAATGGTTAGGCGTGTGTTTTTTATACCAGTCTAAACGGCTTTCGACAGATATGGGTTGAGTATCGGCTGTGGCTAGGCGGCTGGGAATTGAGTTATTGTAAATTTCAATAATTTTTGCTAAGTCGATTTCCTGGGCATTTCTGATGTTCATTTTAGGGAGAATGGGAAATTTTGACACTGGTGCAATATCTGAAGATTAAGTCAATTGCAGAGGTAGGATGAGCGAATGGAGATGTGCAACCACAGACAAGCGCGATCGCGATACAATACTAGCATTTGGCAGTAACCAAGATCTGAGTAAGAATCGGGAGCGGGAAGTGGGAAGTAGGGGAAAAAGAGGTAGGGTTAAAAGCAAGCGTATTTTTTCTTTAGCCTTCATACTTTGAAATGGGTGACTTTTGACTTCCGCCACTTCCCACTCCCCATTGCCCACTTAAAGGAGATTCGGCTGTGAAATGTGATATTCGCTATAAGCCAGCATTTGCCGCTATTTTCGTTACCCTCAATCCCGGTGATAGCATTACTGCCGAGGCGGGGGCAATGACTAGCATGGATGGAAAAATTACCATGAAAACTAAGTTTTCTGGTGGCTTCTTACCGGGATTAATGAAAAAATTCTTTGGGGGCGAATCTTTATTTGTCAATACTTTTAGTAACCAAACTCAACAACCATTAACTTTAGTTCTTACTCAATCTACTATTGGCGATATTGTCTCTGCCGATTTACGCGGCAATACCCTTTGTTTTCAACCTGGTGCTTATATTTGTCATACTTCTGGTGTAAATTTAGGTGTCCGCTGGGCAGGTTTGAAGAGTTGGTTTTCTGGAGAAGGATTATTTAAACTTCAAGTCAGCGGTAATGGGAGGGTTTTCTTTGGTGCTTATGGTGGTATTACTAAAAAAAGAATTAATGGTGAATTTGTGGTAGATACTGGTCATTTAGTGGCATATCAACCAGATATTAAGATGAATATTGGGTTAGCAGGTGGATTATTTGGTTCCGTTACTTCTGGAGAGGGATTTGTTAATCGGTTAACGGGTACGGGTGATATTTATCTTCAGTCTCGCAGTATTGATGGTTTGGTGAAATATTTACGCCCGAAATTATAGTTGTCTGGGCTTGTTTATTGTTGAGGGAATCGATAACTATAGCAACGATTATCATTGGGATAAAATGGAGCTTTTTTTAACGCAAAGAGCGCCAAGGAATTCGCAAAGGTACGCAAAGATTAGAGGGGGATTGTCGCTATGTTTGACTGGGAGGATTGTTTTGATCGCAAAGGTAAATTATTGAAGCATTTTTTAGGAATTCCTTTCCTGAATATCCAACAAGAAAGGGAGCATCCTCTTTTGGCAAAGATACTGGAAAGTCGCCACAGTTTTCACCCCCCCCAACCCCCCTTATTAAAGGGGGGAGCAAGAATATAATCTCGGTTTTTGCCTTCATTGGGATGCTCCCAGAAGAAATAACCAACAACAAACAATAGCCATGAAAATAGAAATTTTACATCAACCTGATAGTGCGATCGCGCGTGTTATTCTGGATGTTAATGAGGAGTTAGTTGCCCAAGCTGGCTCTATGATTGCAATGAGCGGTCATATTAATGCTAGTACTACTTTACGAAAAGGTAAAGGTGGGGGACTTTTGGGTGGATTTAAACGTTTGGTGGCTGGGGAATCTCTATTTTTAAGTGTATTTCGTTCGCCAATACCGGATGGTGAGGTATTTCTTGCCCCTAAGTTTATGGGGGATTTGTTGGTTTATGAGATGAAGGGGCAAGAGCTAGTTGTACAGGCAACTTCTTATCTGGCTAGTGAATCTGGGGTTGATATTGATTTGGGTTTTCAAGGCTTGAAGTCTTTGTTTTCTGGTGAGTCGATTTTTTGGTTAAGTATGAGTGGTTATGGTTATGTTTTGTTAAATTCTTTTGGGGCAATTTATGAAGTGCCAGTCCAGGGCGAGTATATTGTTGATACTGGGCATATTGTGGCTTTTGAGAAAAGTTTGACTTTTGAAATTACTAAGGCAGGCTCTAGCTGGATTGGCGCTTTTTTGGGTGGAGAAGGATTGGTTTGTCGATTTAAGGGAGAAGGTAAACTCTATTGTCAAACACATAATCCTGGTGCTTTTGGCTCTTTGGTAGGATCTAAATTACCACCTCGATAAGATGGGGAGTAGGAACAATTTTCTGTAGGGGCGTAGCAATTGGGCGATACAGCGGTTTCCGCAGTAA
>DOIX01000189.1:0-1459 GCA_003511885.1 Cyanobacteria bacterium UBA11153 | reverse complement strand
AAGAGCGGGAACCGCTGTAACTTTTGTTGTTTAACCAGAATTTGACTATCCAATTGCTTCGCCCTGATTAGGGAGTAGGGAGTAGGGAGTGGGAACAATTTTCTGTAGGGGCGTTAGCGGAGCGGGGCGTTAGCCCAGCAATTGGGCGATAACTTTTATTGTTTAACCAGAATTTAACTATCCAATTGCTTCGCCCTGATTAGGGCATAAAACCAATAACAAACAACCAACAACAAATAACCAACAACAAACAACCAACAACAAATAACCATGAGTAACGAAATTGCCTATCAAATCGAACATGCTCCTGCATACTCTTCCTTAATTCTTAACTTGCAGGCAAATCAAACCGTATTAGTAGAATCTGGTGCGATGGCGGCGATGGATTCTTGCATCAAGATGAAATCTAAGATGAAAGGTGGCTTGATGAAAGGTTTAGGGAGGATGGTAAGTGGAGAGTCATTATTTATGAGCGAATTTACGGCTGAAGGTAAATCTGGACAACTCTATATTTCTCCTGGTGTGCCTGGTGATATTCAGCATTATTCCCTCACAGGAAATGCCTTAATGATTCAATCTGCTGGCTTTGTGGCATCTAGTCAAACTGTGGAAATTGATACTAAGTTTCAAGGATTTAAGGGATTTTTTAGTGGAGAATCGTTATTTTTGATTCGGGCAACAGGAATGGGATCTATTTTGTTTTCTTCTTATGGTGCAATTGTAGAAATTCCCGTTAATGGAGATTATGTAGTAGATACCGGATATATTGTGGCTTTTGAAGATACCTTGAGTTACAACGTTGAGATGTTAGGTGGTTTGTCATTTCGAGGCTTGAGAACGGGTATTTTAGGAGGAGAAGGATTGGTTTGTCGTTTCCAGGGGCGGGGACGTTTATGGGTACAGTCTCGCGAAATTTATTCTCTAATTAATTTCTTAAATCCTTTCCGCCCAACTAAGAGTGATTAAATGGTTGTTGGTTGTTGGTTACTTACTGATAGTGTGGGTGGTGCGTTACCTACTCAATAACAAATAGAGCAACCGCCACAGCGGTTAAGACATAGAGAGATTGGTAGGGGTGTTAGCGTTAGCTTGGCGTTAGCCTAGTGCAGGTGGGCAGAAATAACCCATCAGTTGTAAGCAGGGGAGCAGGGGGGGCAGGGGGCAGGGGAGAGAAAACCACTATCAAGCCTCTGAAACTGGTGAGAAACTTCTGCCGCGCTGCACTAGCAAGAGGGCGAAGCATTTGGACTGAAAATCTTGGATTTCACCAATGACTTATCGCCCAAATGCTTCGCCCCTACCCTAATATTCAGTATTTCAGTTCATTTTAACTGATAACTTGCACCAATTTTATGTAGGTCATTAGACATCTCCAAAATATAAATTATGGCTTACCTGTCGGGGCAGGGCGAAGCATAAGGGATATCCAGATTTCTGATTTTTCCGTGAAATTGTCGCC
>DOIX01000261.1 GCA_003511885.1 Cyanobacteria bacterium UBA11153 | reverse complement strand
CAGCTTCGGCTCTTTCGTCGAACTCAGGTAACTTAGAATCAGATTACTTCCAATCTTCTTCTGACTTACGCAGCAACTCTATTAGTAAAGTTACTGGTGCGTTAACTTTACCATAACGCACCTTACGAATCTTAAAATCACATTGGTTTATGACTTACTTCAAATCTGGACATCAGGTAAAGTTGTTCATCTGATGCTGTACCATGTATCAATAAGCATCTTACTTTATCAATTTCGATTGTCAAAGTTTTATTGTGACCAAACCCAGTGATGAGCTAAACTGAAAATAATGGCGATTTATCACCCAAGGAGACTGCACTTATGGTTCTCACCGTCAATCTCCAACCAATTCTTGAACTAACCGACGATGAGTTTGAACAAATTTGTGACAACAACCGGGACCTTAAATTTGAAAGGACTGCTAAGGGATGTCTTGTTATTATGTCCTTAACAGGCGGTGATACAGGTGAACGTAATGCAGAATTAAATGGACAACTTTGGCTGTGGAATCGTCAATTTCGCTTAGGTCATCTTTACGACTCTTCCACAGGTTTTCGTTTACCAAATGGTGCGATTCGCTCCCCTGATGCGGCATGGGTGAGTCAGGCGCGATGGGAGACTCTCACACCTGGGCAACGTCAAAAATGGGTTCCCCTTTGTCCTGATTTTGTGGTGGAGTTGAAGTCAGCTAATAGCACTATAACTCTGGACTTTTTTGGACAAGAAATTCTTGAAACCATTGCCTAGCATACCTTCTACCTTAATTCAGCAAACCCTAATTTTTTTGTCACAGAGAATCAGTTAGCAACACATTACTTCCAATCTTCTTATGACTTACGCAGCAACCCTATTAGTAGAGTTACTGGTGCGTTATGCGACAGATAACGCACCCTACGAATCGGGAATTAGCTGTCAATCAACTGTCAATTGTCAATTGTCACTTAACTCTACCTCTAAATCTGACAAAACCATAAGAATTAGTTGGAATACCGGGAGCAGTAGCATTAGGTAAAGTTCCCAAATTTACCACGACAGCACCATTAGAATTAGAGCCATGACAGTTAAGATTGGGATAAACTGTTGTTGGCTCGATACCAGGAGCAAAGTACCTACCGCTATCGCCATCTGCTACATTAGTTAAGGATAAACTATTGCCACCAAGATTTAGAGTAATTCCTCTGTCTGAATTAGGTAAACCGTCCGAAGCTTGGGGAGGGTTAGAATTAAAGGCAGTAGGGATAAAGGTAACATTTTCCGGAACGCGATCGCAAAATACAACATTTTTAGCGGGAGCATCTCCGGTTGAGATAAAGTAGATGGTATATTCTAGTTCGTCTCCTGGATTGACACTGCCGCCATTAATGCCACCAACGAGGAATTCATCGGGCGTGCCGGAGTTATCGCGATCGGGCCATTTATTGGTATCTGCGGTAGGATAGTTTGGTAGTTTGGGGGCTAAGTTTGGCTCGATGGTATTGTCATCGTAGGGATTAGCTGCTTCATTTATATAATTAGATAAGTTATCGCCTCCATTAGTAGTAGTTGTACCGTTAACTGATGTAATTCGTTTGACTAGTAATACGTTGGGATGAGTGGCAATTACAGTATCGGTATCTTGATATGTATTATTATGGGGATTAGGATCGGTTACTGTGGGTGGGGCAGAAATTTCAGCTATATTGGTAATTGTGCCAGTGGCGTTAGCATCGATTTTGGCATTGACGGTAAAAGTAGCTGTGCCATTATTTAATAAGCTAACACTAGTATTGATATTTCCCGTACCAGAAGTTTCGTCACAAGTTGAGCCTTGACTGGCAGTACAATTCCAGCTTAGAAATGTCATACCAGGAGGGGCAGTATCTTTGACAGTTATACCAGAAACATTATTCGGACCGCTATTTTGTACCAAAATCGTATAAGTGGTTGTGCCACCAGGAGAAACAGTGGTAACTCCATCATCTTTGCTCACGAGTTGCAAATCTGCCAAACCTAGTAAAGTAAGAGTTGCGGATGGGGCGTTATTATTTGTTACTCCTTGAGTTGAAGTTACCAAATTTGCGGGCAATTCATTAGTGAGATTACCAACGAAATTGGAAGTAACATTTACGGCTAGAGTACAGACAGCATTAGCGTTAATCGATGCGCCGCTAAGAGAGATTTGATTACCGCCAGGAGTTGCAGAAATTATCCCACCACTACAACCATTACCTGTAAAGGTAGCATTAGGCGTGTTTGTGCTAATCATTCCTAATGGGAAAATATTGGTTAACGCTACACCAGTTAAATTAATCGCGCTAGGGTTATTATTACTAATCAGAATCGTTAGTTTTGAACTACCGCCAATGCTAATACTGGTAGGTGTGAATGCTGTATTTAAAGTGAGGAAGCTGGCAATTATAGTTAAATCGGCATTGGCATTACTACCATTAGTTGCACCTTGAGCAGAAGTGACGGAATCTTTGGGGATAGTATTAGTTGCTGTGCCTGGTGTGGAGGGTGTTAAGATATCTACGCTAATTTGACAGGTGGTATTACCACTTCCAACTGGGATATTACCATTGGTTAGGTTAATTGCAGTACCATGAGGAGGTGCTGTTATTGTACCGCCACAAGTATTAGTAAGATTGGGCGTAATATTAATTGTATGTCCGGCAGGTAAATTATCTGTTAATTGTATACCAGTTAGTTCCGGTGCGCCGCTATTGCGAGTGACGGTAATAGCCAAGCGGGTGACACCGCCGATGGGGACAATATTGGGGGAAAATGTTTTGCTAACGCTTAAGGCACGATTGATAGTGAGATTGGCGGTAGCTGTTGTGGTGTTATTTCCTAGATTTGTTTGTAAACCGTTAATTGAAATTGTATTGGTGCGACTTCCCGTTACTGCATTACTGGCAATTTGGATGGGTACTGTAATTGTACAAGAACCTTGAGCTGGAATTGTGCCATCAGTCTTCGTAATAGTGGTAGCGCCGGAAGTCGCATTTATAGTACCTCCACAGGTTGTAGAAGCAGTTGGGCTAGAGGCAATCGTGATGCCTGTGCCCATGGTGGTGAGATTATCGGTAAAGGAAGTAATATTGGCTGGGGTGTTTCCTGTATTGGTTAAAGTAATTGTTAATGTAGTTTGCCCTCCCTGCACTCTTGTAGTTGGAGAGAAGCTTTTGCTAATGGATACTGGAGTTTGGAGGTTTACCGTTAAAGTAGCGTTGGCACTATTGTAATTAACTCCATTGAAATTACCTGCGGGTATGGTATTTTGATAGCTTCCAGCCGTATTGGCAGTGACATTTACTTTAATATCGCACGAACCGGAACCAGTGGCTGTGGGTGCGGCGGGAATTGTGCCGTTGCTAAGTTGGATGCTCGTTGCCGTAAAAGTGGCTGCACCATTACAGGTATTGGAAACTAATCCCGTTACTGTTACCCCGGCGGGCATATTATCGGTAATATTGGCGGAGGTAATGGCTGTGCTATTAAAATTACGCAATGTTAGGGTAAAAACTGATGTTTGCCCAGTTTGAATGGTGGCAGGGGCAAAAGCTTTTGCTACCTGTGCCCCTGTTTGTACCTTAATTGAGCCTTGAATTGGGCTAGTATTGGTAATTCCTTCGGCTGTCGTTAGGTTATTCGCCGCAATTGTATTCGTGACGTTACCGTCTTGAAAAGTATTGGGATTACTTGCTTGTAAGTTTACTGTTACGATACAGGAAGCATTGGCGGGAATTATCCCGCCGCTAAGACTAACTGTATTTCCGCCTGCAACTCCTGTCACTATACCGCTGCCACAAGTTGTTGAAGTATTAGGAATAGTGGCGACTTTCAAACCTGTGGGTAAGTTATCGGTAAAACTAGCATTAGTTAACGGAAATACATTCGGATTATTTAAGGTAATCGTCATGGTAGTAGCCGCACCATTACCATGGAGATTACTGGGAGAAAATGTCTTATTCCCCGTGACTGGAGCATTAGGTGCTATGGTAAGCGTAGCATTAGCCGGAAGTGGATTTGAGCCTTGAGAAGAATTAACTACTCCAGCGGGAATTGTATTGACATAAGTGCCAGGAGTACCTGATTTTACATTGACGGTAATCGTACAAGTGCCAAGTATTCCAGAATTTGCTCCTGATATAGTACCGTTTGCCAAACTAATGCTACTGCTACCCGCATTAGCAGTTATCGTACCTCCACAGCTATTGGTAATATTTGTTGGTGTCGCAATTACTAATCCAGAAGGCAAATTATTGGTAAAACTAGTGCCTGTTGCTGTACCAGGATTCGCATTAAATAGTTGTATCGTTAAGGTGGAAGCTTGGTTGACAGAAACGGAGATAGGGTTAAATTCCTGATTGACTGCGATATCAGCAGATGCTTTACCTGCAAATAATACTATTGGCATAATGGCAAATCCGAGAGAATGCCAGGATAAGTTAGGCATTATTTGGCTTCGGCGGCGCATAACTCGATTATCTGGTGGCAGTGATTTGAGGTATTTCAGTAGAGATTTCATCGTTATTTACTTAGTTAGAAGTTAAGATAATCTTTTACGCAAAGACGCGCTAGCGGCTTCTCGCAGAGTAGGGCGCAAAGGTTAGCGCAAAGAGCGCAAAGAGAAGAAGAGGGTTTATTGGTATTTGGGATGGATGGTTTGATAAGGAGTAAATTCATTTAATAGAGCATCTATAAAAATACTATAACTGGATAATTCCCTGGGATTGAGAGATAATATTTAAGTGCGATCGCGGAATTCCCTCTCTTAACTACCTATCATCTCCGTAATTTCCCTACCTTTGCGCCCTTTGCGTAAAAAAAAAATCATTCTACTTAACCCAAAATTCTCTTGCCTAATCTCTCCCAACAAGACTAAATGATTATTCTTGAGAAGGAGTAACTTTTTGCTGTCCCCATCCACCAAAAGCCCCCAAAAGATTGTTAAGTTTTACCGTCAAACCTGCATAAAAACCACCTGCGGAACGAGATCCTGTGAAATCATTATCATTAATTTTACCGAAGGAATATCCGGCTGCTAGACGTAAATTGGGAGTTAGATAATAACCTGCTTCTACCAGAAATGCAGTTTCACTATAATCTCCTGAAGGTTGAGAAATCCATCGGGCTTCTCCTACTAAATCCCACTTATAACCTAGGCGATAAGTTGCCCTCAACTGGGCTAAGGAAATAGTACTTTTTCCCACTAAATCTTCAGCCAGGTAAGTGGTACTATTCCGTAAAGCATATTTGCCATAAAATTCCCACCGCCAACTGGGTGCATAAATGGCTTCTGCTGCAAATACATGGGATTCCGAACCAGTGCCGCTACCTAATAAAATAGTATTGGGAATAGTGGCAGGATTTTTCCGGTATTCATAGCGCAATAGGGCATTAAACTTATCGTTATAGGGATTGCGATAAGCTAACCCCACCCGCAAATTAATCGTATCGCCTAAATCAGTGATGGTTTGGTTAGCTGAATTGGCTTGATGGTAACTGACTAAAGCAGTTAAAGCTGGCGATATTTTCCCTAAAGCTGAGGCAGAAATTACGGTATTACTGCCTTGAGATGAAGTTCGATGTTCAAAACGGGCACTAGCTTTAAAATTAGGATCGTTGGTGTAAGATAATCCGACACTATAACTATCTCCATCCCCAAAACCTAAAGCCGATGCACCTTGTCCAAAAGCATAAGGCTGAGGATATTTTTCGCCAGCAGCAGTATTGCCAAAGAAATCACCAAATACATGTTCGTAAGCTAAATCCAGTTTTAATCCTGGTGAAATAGTCCAAATATGTTTTAAGCCTATCGCACCTTCCCCAGTTAAACCATTCGCACCACCTAAAATAGAGAAACGACTAGTTAAAGTGGTATCGCGAGTAATATTATAGTCACCTTTAATATCCAAACTAGTAAGAGATTGCCCTGCATATTGTCCGCGAGTAAACCATTGTTGTGCTAACCCTACTGTAACACCCGGATGGACTCGCCAATCTAATCCTATCAAAGTCCGATCTGGATAAATAGTATCAGTTTCAGAGGATAAAGTTAGTTCATTTTGGGCGCGGAATGTCAGATTATTGGTAATAGGGAGAGTAAAACGCGATCGCAAAGCGTGCGCGGAGTGCAATCGCAATTGGCTCGATGTGCTACTTAAATCGCTAATTCTATCTTCTCTATCCCGATAAATCCAATCTAAACCTAATGTCGCTTTGCCAATTTTTTGTTCAATACCCGCCGAAATAGTCGTTAAGGAATTATCTAACTGAGTACCCGGAATGGGATCGAATCTGGGATTAAATAAATCGTCAAATGTAGTTGATACTTCAGGGGCAATCCCGTTATTATCCTCATGGTCATATTGCACTCGTAAATTAGTAGTATTACCAATACGAGCTTGTAATTGTGCCCCATAGCGAGTTTGACCGGGAACAAAACTTACAGTAGCATTATTAGCAAAACCAGTATCAGCAGAACGATAATAAGCACGAGCATCTAATCCCGGTGTAATTTGTCCTTGCAATTCCACCCGATAAGCCGAACCCGTCACAACTCCTAACTCAGGAGAATTATTACTAGAATGAGCATATTCTGCAATCAAACTACCCTTACTTCCCAAAGAAATTAAAGCATCAGCACCATATAATTCAAAATCCCTACCTCCCTTATCTTCCCGCAAATAAGTCCCACCTAGCCAACTTTCTTTACCAAATTCTCGCGATAAATGATAGCGAACCCTCCCACCATAAATATTAGTATCTTCTCCGGCACTTTCAAACTGATAAGTAGTAACAATACGGCGGACTAAAACATTACCATCCTTATCCACATCAGTCCGTAACAAAGGTTCCCGAAACAATAAAGTACCTCTGTCGTAATCAATCTCATAATCTGGGCCGCGAGACAATCTTTCCCTTTGCAAAACCGTACCAGGGCGATGCAATTCCTCCAACTCAATAAAAACATCCTCACTACCCGGTACAAGCAACCGTCGCGATAAAAAATAATAACCACTAGTACCATCAGGAACAACCGTATCCCGTTGAAAACCCTCCACATTATTACCGTAAAAAGCACTAACTTGAAGATTACCTAAATTATAATTACCCTTAAAGCCGTGAAGCTGACGAGTAATCGAAGTAAACTCTTGCGATCGCGTCGCAAATTCATTAGTATGATAATCTCCCCACATCACGTAATCCGAACCCGCATTCGGTACGTGAGAAGAACGTTCCAAACGAGCATATACTTGGTCAGTAGAAGGAGCAATTACCTCCGTTTTTGAACTATCCCCATATAGAGGATAATTCTGCTCAGAAGCTTGATAACTGCGAAACAAACGGTTATCGCAATTACAATCTAAATTCAAAGGGCGATTGCTATTATAAGCCCCCGTAAACAACCATTCACCAATCGCCCCCGTAGCAAATACCGCCCCATTAACATCAAAACGAGTTTCATTATTACCATCAGCCGGAAGAAAATCCTGAAAACTACCAAAATAATCAGTACCTCTAGCCCCAATTCTGACATTAAGTACCCCAGTCATCAAACTAGGGCGCAAAGCAGTTTCAAACTGTACTTGAGTAAAAGCCTCTAAATCCAGAGTAGTAGCGCGAATAGTAGTAGTTTCAGCTTGAAGAGGCGATCGCAATTTTGCGATAAATGTCCCTTTTTTTGCCTCTACCTGAAATCCCGGTTGCTCTGAATCTGCATCTGGACCTTCAAACTCGCCAGAAGTAGCAGCTAAAGTAACGACACCATCCCGATTAGAAACATTACCATTTTCATCTAATAATTGACCTGTTACTGTAGCAGTAGAACGTCCATCAGCCGGAACTTTTGCCTCTATAGTTTCCACCGTTAATTTCTGCGGCGCACCCCGTACTTCTGTTTTAATACTAGTAATCTCTGTCAGGGAACCTGCAATTTTAGCAGTAATTATATTTTCTCCTTCTTGGAGAGAAACACCATACCAAATTTGGGTAATTAAATTAGTATTGGTATCTGTTTCTGTTCGTCCAATTAAGGAGGAATCTACCTTTTTTCCATTAACTTCAAGTTCAATTTTCGTACCCACTGGGTATTGCACAATAATACTAGTTGCTGGCACATCTAATACAGAATTTACGGTAGGAGAGAGAATTTTAATTTGGTTTTCAGTTTGTGATATTTCTGGATGAGATTCTTCATCTGAATTGTTATTCGCTAGGGAAAACCTAACCCCCCAGCCCCCTTCCCTGCAATGGAAAGGGGAGCAGGAAAGCCCCTCTCCTTCCAGGGGAGGGGTTGGGGAGGGGTAAGTAGAAAAAGAATTATCTTGCACATCAATAGAAGATTCTGCCTGAGCCAAAACCGGATGGCAAACCAGACTTAAATTACCAGCAATAAATCCTAACAGTTTTAATTTAAAAACTGTATTATTGTACTTGTTTAATTTCATTATTCTGCTCTTGAGATGTAGGGGTGACAGCAAAATTCATGCGAGCCAAACCACCTGGCTCTAAACGCACTAATCGTGATGGACTATTTCGTTCGCTGAAATAGCGATTAGACGCTAAAGTATAACCAGGAACACTACTCAAATCCAGAACACCTGTGTGATTTCCTGGTAAAACATTGGCGACAGAAAATAAACCATTGGGGTCAGTTATAATGCGGTTTCCATCTTCCATAAAAATCACCGCATTCGGGATACCAGGTTCGCCATTTTGCTGTTCGCCATCAAAGTTTTTATCGATAAAAACCCGACCAATTAAAGTACCGCAATCCGAAATAATTCCCGGTTCAATTTTTAATTGATGGGTAGCAGGGCCATCTTTAACCTTAAAGTTATTATCCGCTCTTCTTCCTTGAACAATAGCCGAATTTTGACCTGAACCCCGTAAAGAATCAGGAGTCAATTGAGCCGCATAAGCAATATTCAGAACACCTTCAGGAGGGATAGGAGTATCAGTACGAAATATCACCGTTTTTCCATTATTTTCCGCGCTAACTGTTACCGCTTGCCCTTTAAGTTCACCTCGCACAGAATTCTCAACAAATTGAAATCCTAACGGTAAATTATCCGTAACAACTAAATTCTTTAAATTAGCGTCACCTTTACTCTTTAAAGACAATCGATAAATAACCACATCACCAGGTTGTGCCACCACGCGATCGCCTGTTTTGACAATCTCAATTTGATGAGGTTGGCACATCAAAGCAGTAAATTGTAAGGCAAATAAATCCAGCCCAACTGTTTCCGCATTTGGGACAAAAACTACTCCATCTTCGATGGTAGTATCCCCACTAAGACTCAAAGGTTGACCATCTAAAGCAGTAGCACTATAGCGAATAATATTATTATTAACTTGACCCGTACTTTCCAGGATTTTAATTTTAATTCGCCGCTGTTGATAAATAGAGTTTGTCGGTGGGTTAATGACTAAAATATAGGTTTTTCCCACATCAGTTTGACCTTGATTCGGATCTAAAAGGAAATTGTAGAGTCCTCGATCTTCATTACTTAGTGAGAAAGGGTTAATATTTTGGCTATTAGGTTTTCTCCCACCCAGAATATTATTACCAAGAATATTCGGTATTTCTGTGGGAGTCATAGATACTAATTTTCCTAATTCTGTTCCAGTTATATCATTAGGGTTAGCTTCATATAAACCTACAGAAAATCCCGTATAATCTGGCAAAGGTTCGCCATTACAACCTAATATCTGCCCAAAAGGATCGACTAAAGGAATTGGCGTAACTGAAATTTGATTAGTTGTACTTTGAAAGGTTTGCTTTCCTTGCGGTAAATTAGTGGTGTAGGTATAGCTAGCTTGGTTAGTAATTTGAACTGTTTTTCTGGCCTCAGCTTGAGCAATTGTAGTGGTAGATTGGTTCAAAATAGTGCCTACTAAAATGGTTGCCGCCAGTCGGTTAAACCATTTATTTAGGGCCTGATTTTGGTTTTTTGTTTGAGACATCACTCTGGCTTCTCTATTTCAAGAGAGGGTGGGTTATGAAAATTGACAATAATATCCTTCTATTCAGGAGGATAAAATCTCTGAATATGAGGGTTATTTATTTGTGTTCTCTTTATTAAGAGGGGTTGGTTTTTAACGCAAAGGGCGCAAAGTATAGTAGTTTCATTCTCTATTTATGGACTGCTAGTAATTATTTCAGTCCGTTTTAACGGACTTTTACTATTAGACAGTGGTTTTAACCACTGTCGGTTTGTTGGGTTATTTGACCTTAACTTCGTAAGATGCTTTCACCCCAGTAGTGGGATCGATAGATTTCGTAAAATTCCAACGAATATGAGTGTAAGTTTCAGGCGGTGCAGGGCGATTTTCTACTTTTCCATTGGGGAGTTTGACCTGAATTGTGGGATTTTCGCCAAAGTTTTTACCGCTATCGATACTGTATGTTATTTTGGCTCCATTACTATTTTTAGCTGAACCAAAAATATATATCATTTGCTGAGAAATGGGTTGAGTTACTATTAAGTTTTGGGCGGGAATATCGCCAGCATTGTTACTACTTACTGTGTAACGAAGTACATCTCCAGGTTGGACAACAGCATTACTTTCTAAGGATTGCCAAGATACTTGTTGTTTACCATTTTGATCTTGAGTAACAGCTTTTTTTTCAGCACCTAAGTTTAATTTAACTTGGGGACGATTGAGGGTTTGGACAATTGATTCTCCAACTTGTTGTAAACTAGCTAAAACTGGAGTACCACCCAATAAAGGCACAGCCGCGATAAGTGCAATTGCTCCTAAACTAACAGACTGACTAAGTTTCATGGAAATAACCTCTGTGAATTTGTAAATTATGTGTGATTTTTGATAGGAAGAAGGGCTAATTACTAATTGCTAATCGCCAAAATAAATATCCCTAACCCCTAGTTCCTAGCCCATAGCCCATAGCCCCTAATTACGGTGCGATCGCATTATTGGGCGTACCAGTAGCGTTGATAGCTTCAACTTGACGTTGGAATGAGAAGTTTCGCGCCTCTCCTGGTACAATATCACCGATGACAATATTCACATATTTGGTAACATCAGTATTAACAGTAGTTCCTGTTTGATCCACAGCATTTTTTGTGGCTGGATTACCGCTAAAAAAGGTAATAGTTGCCGCCCCAGAATCTTTAGCTGTTCCCGCGATATTACTGGTATCAATTGCACCGTTAGTATCGTTATCAAGTGCCCAGTTATTACCATTTTGAGTGCCATCTTCTGTAATTACTACATCCCTAGCTTTTAAAATGACATTGCCAGTACCAGCTTGAGGGGTAGAAATGTTGGTGTAAGTAATTCGATACTCGATAATATTTCCCGGTGCAGGTGTTTTGGGATCGATACTGAATTGATTTTGACCAGATAGTACCGCTGGGCCTGTGCCTGGTAAAATACGAGATTCTTTCAGTAGTTTCAAAAATCCTGTATAAACTCGGTCAATTGTGATATTTTTAGCATCGACTGTACCGTCATTGCCAGTATCTTTAACCCCATCACCGTTAGTATCAGTTGAATAAAGATCGATTTCCGCTTCAATCGGTACAGGGAAACCCTTATCTGGACGAGTCAAATCTGTAGAAAGTGGCGTGCCAGGAGGTAGATTAACTTCAACACCGTAATTCAATACTTCATTAGGATCGAAGTTAGGAATTGTCATGGGTAAATTACCTGGTTGTAAAGTAAAATTACCTGCACCATCGTAGATGTAAGTGGCTGATTTACTATCATAAGTAATCGTCACAGTCGTATTTGCAGGTAAATCCCCAGGAGTAGCTGGTGCTTTTGGTGTTAGTGTTAAGAGACCAGGATCGGTTCCCGTATTCTTAACTGTATTCGTAAAACCAACTGCCGCCGGATCGATAGTTGAACCAGGTATAGTACCCGCAGGAACTAATGAAGACTTATTGGTAAAGTCATCATTATTATTACTAGGACCAATTGCATCCGGCGCACCATTTGGGCCAGTTTGTACTGATGAAGCCACAGGTTGGGCAATCGTAAATAAATTAGCTTCACCGCCAGAACCCGTACCCGTGTTATTATTACCACCATCAGTAGCAATAGTTCCTAAATCGGTAGGATCGTTCACATAACCATCACCAACAGGAGGATTTGTATCAGGAATACCATCGCTATTGCTATCACTACCAGGAGGAGTTGAACTATCAAAATTACTAGGATTTTGGTCGCCCGATTCATCGTAAATTAAATTATCGGGAATGCCATCGCCGTTAGTATCTGTGGTTGGGATGCCAGAAGTTTGACCAAATAATTGAGCAATATTTGCCACATCTAAGGAAGTTGCCACCACCGTTGATTTAACCTTCAATTGCACCGAGAAACCATTAACAGTTTCACCGGGCGCAATCGCTGTCACTATGTTAGGATTGTTAATAAAACCAATCCGAGTCACAGTTGCTAAGTTAGCAGGTGGAATCGTTGTCCAACTTGCAGCTAGTGCCGTAGTGGTAATAGGAGTAGTACTATAAACAGTTTGCCAACCAGGAGGCGGTGTTGGCACTCCCGCTAATTCTGTATCCTTGGGAATAGCATCTGATACCAAAATTCGCGAAACACTACTGTCATCAACATTAATATTTGTCCCCACTAAAGGTGCCGGAGTCAAATTGTTGCCAGTAGGATCGTTTGCTGCTACCTTAAGACTCAAATTATAGGATAGCTTATCGTCATTAATTGCCGGAGTTCCCCCATTATCATAGCTACTGCGAGTCTTGAGAATGCTAGCTAAAGAATAGATTGTCAAAGACGCAGATACTGTAGCTTCCTGCGTCACGCTAGCTTCGCGGACACCATTGACTGGTTCCCCGGCAATATCCCCATTTTGCGTAGCAGTATTATCTACTGTATATACATCACCGCCATTGGGATTGCGAAGTTGATTTTGGCTATCCCCAGGAGTATCACCCAAAGTCACAGTGATGATATCATTATCCTTAGCACCACTAGTAACTTTAACCGGAACTCTCACCATTACAGAACCACCCGATGGCACTGAATTAGTAATAATTTCACTACCGCTAATATCAGTCCAAGTTTTCCCACCATCCGTGCTAATCTGTAAGTTACCCGTCACTGTACCAGGTCCAGTAACTTCAGCTAGATTGGGAATCCGGAATTTGGTAGGATCGTTACCAACATTTGCGATGGTATAGGTATAGTTGATAATATCGTTAACGCTAATCTTACTGTTAGCATCCGCATCCGTACCTAAATAAACCCCAGACGCACTAACTGTAATACCTGCAACTTCAGCCACGGTGACTGTGACAGTGTTAGAAGTCGCATTAATTGGTACATTAGGATTATTAGGATCTTCGTAAGTAGCCGTCGCCGTATTACTAATAGATTGCCCCGCTCCTGTGCCCAAGGCTAATATTGGTTTAACAAGCCCAAAAGTACTACCAGCCGCCAAAGCTGCTGCAATTAAAGGTTGATAGTAATTCCGTTTCAGTTTAGTGCTAAATATTTTAGCCATTTTCCCTGGTTACTCTAGAAAATAAAAGGATTTCACCTACCTCTATCAAGACTTACGCACAGCATCTATCTGTAGAGTGCCCTGCGCTATTGCTAACGCACCATCCACTATTGGTAGCTGCGTAAGTCGTATCTATATCGGCTGTGCAGTCTCGTAACTGCTAGAGGGTTTGCCGGATTGCTGCAGCATTGGCTTTGCCTTCTATATCTAGAAAACTCTATAAACCCACCTATCCGCATTAGGGTTTAAACTGATTTTTTGACTTGCGGGAAATTACTGAAGCGCTATAGTAGGCTGTGAATTAGCCTTCACAAATATTCTCCAAGCTGGATAATTATAGCGAGGGACTCTCTTGCTAGGAGCTAGGGAAGAAAGTCGTAAAATCAAGGGTTTGAGGAATTGAGAATGTCGGGGCCGCCCTAGTGGTTGCTATAATTGGTTTCCGTTCAAAGTATCTGAAAATTTTCCAGTAACTCGGATCGAAATTTATCCACTGCAACAGTAGCAATGACTAGTTTCAGAATAATTTTGGAGATGGAAGTTATACGGATAGCGATCGCAAAATAGAGCGACTGTCGATCCGCAATTATACGGAACGATCGGAATTTATAGGTAAGAGGAAACGTGCATTAGACTTCTCCAACAAATAATCTCAAGAGCTTTTATCTATGTAGGGGTGAAGCATAAGGGCGACAATTTATGTGAAAAACCCTAGATATACAGTCCTTATGCTTCACCCTGTCCACGATAAAATATACTATAGTTTATATTTTGGAGATGTCTATTGCACAACCAACAACTATTTTTTCAAGTTTTCAGCACCCTTAGTCACCTCAGCAGAGTCAATGCGATCGCCAATTTGGATTCGATCGACAATATCCATACCCTCAGTGACATAGCCAAAGACAGCATAGTTACCATCCAAAAATGATAAATCTGCCAAGGCAAAATAAAACTGTGCCGAAGCCGAGTCAGGTGGCGATGAACGAGCCATAGCCACCGCCCCGCGAGTATGCTTTAATACAGGAGGTGTCGAGATCCCTGCTTTATCAAAAGTTTCGCTATAGAGAGGTTGCGTAGCATCCTTGGGCTTAATTTCCAGAGGAATATAACGAACTTGAGATGTTTGCGGATCGATAAAACTACCTGTCCCCAAACTTTCGGCTGGAATTTTCCGATCTTTCCCTTGAGGATCCCCCCCTTGCACCACAAAAGGCTGAGGTTCCCGCACTACCCGGTGAAACATCGTACCATTGTAAACACCGCGCTGGACTAAATCCACAAAATTTCCAGCCGTAATTGGCGCATTAGTACCATCCACTTCAATGGTGATGGGCGCACCTTTCACCTTCAGCACCACCGTTGCTTTTCCTTCCAGTCTTGGTAAATTGCTTCTTTGAGAATCGTCACCTTGAGTCGTCGTTGCTGGATTCGAGGGATTGGTTTTATTGATGGAAGCCACTGGAGATGTACTACATGCCCCCAAAACTAAACTGCCAATCATTACAGACAATAACAACCAGCGACGGATTGCAATTTGCATCTGAAAATTCCACCTTTTTGTAACTTTAGCGATCGAATTTTAAAAAGAAAATGTCATTGCTTATAGCCCTTCCAGGGGCACTTCCAAGAAACGAGCCAATTCAGCTCCCTGATTTTCCAATTCTGACAAAGATAAGGGTTGTCCGACACGAGTCAGAGGAATTTCCCGGCGGTTATTGACGCGAAGGTAGAGAGCGCGGCGAGGGTTAAGCCCTTCTTTGATTTCCACTCGAATAGATTGAACTTCCTCAATGGGGCAGCTAAACTCAACTTGACGATTCTTACCAGGAAAACCCCAGCGAAAAATCTTCACCTTCCCTATATCCTTGTTGAACTCATTATATCCGCCACCCACATCCCAAAGGATAACCAGCCACAGGTACAAAGCCAGGAGGACACCTGCCACACCATAGCCTCCGATGGCAATCCCTTGAGGGAAAAACACCAAGTCTGTGGTATCCCCAACGGGGAGAAGATTCATACCCAGATAGCTCGAAAGCCCTGCCAAGAAAAATCCCGTACCTCCGATAGAGACAATTGTTGCCCACCAGTAGTTACTGAATCGGCGAGAGCCTAAAACGGACTTACGAATGATGCGGTTTTGTTTTTGGGTTGTCGATCCTGTCATCAGACCCTCCTGTTCCCTCGATATCGAGATTTGCTTAACATTTTTACAATACTTTAATCTGCCCCACCAGGGTATCCGCTGTCCCACTCACCACCAGGGCATCCGCTGTCCCAATCCCCACCAAGAAAGATCGAGCAAAAGATCGAAAAATGTGATACGTTAAGAAACGTTAAATGAATTCTCAGCTAAATCTATAGCTGGTATCAAAAGGATGCCCAGACACATCCATTGAGATCCTTCGTCTCAAAAAATCCCCCCTGACGGTGAGGGAAATGTCAAATAAATCCTTGCAAACCCTTAATGTAAGAGGATTTGAAACTATGACCATAGCCGTAGGACGTGCCGCTAGCAATCGAGGCGCATTTGATGTCCTCGATGACTGGCTCAAGCGCGATCGCTTCGTCTTCGTCGGCTGGTCCGGTATATTACTATTCCCCTGTGCTTATTTAGCTCTGGGAGGATGGTTAACCGGAACCACCTTTGTGACATCTTGGTATACCCATGGTTTGGCCTCCTCTTATTTGGAAGGCTGCAATTTTATTACTGTTGCCGTTTCTACCCCACCTAACAGCGTAGGACATTCCCTCCTGTTACTCTG
>DOIX01000266.1:27974-28310 GCA_003511885.1 Cyanobacteria bacterium UBA11153 | reverse complement strand
CTCGGTTCAAAAAAGTGGCGTGGGGAATGGGGGCAATATTGAAGTCAGTACCGGGACACTTGATGTCATGAATGGTGCTGAAATCAACGCAGCAACTTTCGGACAGGGAAATGGGGGAAATATTGCAGTTACGACGCGCGATCGCATTACTTTAGATGGGGATAGTGGAATTAGTAGCTCGGTTCAACAAAGTGGCGTGGGGAATGGGGGCAATATTGAAGTCAGTACCGGGACACTTGATGTCACGAATGGTGCTGCCATCAGTGCTGGGACTTCGGGGCAGGGAGACGGAGGCAACATTACCATTGCAGCACGCGATCGCATTACTTTAGATGG
>DOIX01000266.1:26168-27702 GCA_003511885.1 Cyanobacteria bacterium UBA11153 | reverse complement strand
TCGTGGAAACAGTCGGATCGATAGCTCGGTTCAAAACAGTGGTGTGGGGAATGGGGGCAATATTGAAGTCAGTACCGGGACGCTTGATGTTACCAATGGCGCTCAAATCAGTGCCGCAACTTTCGGACAGGGAAATGGGGGCAATATTGCAGTTACGACGCGCGATCGCATTACTTTAGATGGAACCAGCGATCGTTTTGCAGCCGCAATCGGAACCTCCGTCGAACCGGGAGGCGTTGGTAATGGGGGCGATATTACCATCTGGGCACCAATCTTGAACATTACCAACCGGGCGTTCGTCAGGACAGATAACTTTGGAACTGGAGATGCAGGCGATATCGTTCAAATCTCGGCTCGCACCCTTTATTTAGATAATGGTTCGATAACCACACAGAGTCTTTCGGGAAATGGGGGCAATATCCGCAATATCCAGGTACAAGACTTATTGCTGATGCGCAACGGCAGTCAAATTTCGACAACGGCGGGAACCCAACAGAGTGGGGGCGGGAACGGCGGTAATATCGGGATTAATGCGGGCTTCGTCGTTGCTATCCCGCGCGAAAATAGCGACATTACCGCTAATGCGTTTGCGGGCAATGGCGGTAATATTCAAATCGACACCCAAGGTATTTTTGGCTTTTCGCTTCAGCGCTTCCTCACACCTAGGAGCGACATTACCGCAAGTTCTCAGTTAGGAATCAACGGTACGATTAACATTTTGACGCTGGGAATCGATCCCAGCCGAGGATTGGTTCCCGCACCCCTAAGTCCCGGCGCTCCCAATTTACCCCAAAGTTGTCAAGCGAATGCGCGACAGGGTGGCAGTCGCTTCATTGAGAGTCGGCGCGGCGGGTTGCCCCCAAATCCTCAAGAAGCGCTGGGTTTCAGTCCGTTGTGGTCGGATGCGCGATCTGCGCTTCGCAGCAGCGCTAGCCTGCGGCACGCTACGCTAACGCTATCGCCCGAAGCCCTAGAATCTCCTTCCGATCTTACCGCCAATCCCGCACCGACAGCGATCGTCGAAGCTCGAGGCTGGGTGAGAGGAGCAAACGGTACGGTAATTTTCGTGGCGCAATCGCCGACGGTTTCTTCTTCGAGTGCGAGTCCTCTTCTGGCGAGTTCTAGCTGTTATGGGCATTAAACGCTGGCTCTCACCCCCTAGGGCGTGTCTTCAAACTACTGATTGCGAACCTAATCTCTCGAAGATCCCCCCTTACCCCCCTTCAAAAGGGGGGAATTACCCTACTTCAAAAGGGGGGCAGATTTACCTCAAAGTCCCCTTCAAAAGGGAACAGATTTACCTCAAAGTCCCCTTCAAAAGGGAACAGATTTATCTCAAAGTCCCCTTCAAAAGGGAACAGATTTATCTCAAAGTCTCCTTCAAAAGGGAACAGATTTACCTCAAAGTCCCCCTTTTAAAGGGGGATTTAGGGGGATCTTCGACTTTGAAAACACCCCTTAACCCCATTTACTCCCCTTCTCCCAGGATTGGGAGAAGGGGTTGGGGGATGAGGGCTATTGCGATCGCAATAGC
>DOIX01000266.1:1430-25938 GCA_003511885.1 Cyanobacteria bacterium UBA11153 | reverse complement strand
GGCTATTGCGATCGCAATAGCCCTAGCATTCGGACAGGAACAGGCAATCGCGCAAATCCGGCTTCCAGACGCGATCGATCGCTTTCCCGAACCCCCTACGCCTTCGCAACCGCTCCAACCCCTCTCGCCCCAACCCGCACCCCTCCAGCCTGCACCCTTTGAGGAACCAAACCCCCAACCTCCGCCCGATGCAGCCCCCGAAACTATCAAAGTTTATCGCTACGAAGTTGTCGGGAGTACGGTTTTTACTGCTGAAGAGTTCGATCGCGTTACGCTTCCTTTTACTGGAAGTGTCTCTTTCGATCGCATTATCCAAGCGCGGGATGCGGTGCAAGAGTTGTATGGAAGTCAAGATTATTTAGGAACGATTGTTTACATTCCTGCCGAGCAAGCGGTGCAAATTGAGGGGGGAATTGTCAGAATTGAGGTTGTCGAAAATGGTTTGAGCGCCGAAGAAATTGATGTCATTGGTACTAAGCGCCTCAATCCCAACTACATTCGCAGTCGCCTTGTAAGAGCTGCGGGAAAACCCTTAAATCGCAACCGTTTAATCGAAGCGCTGCGGCTGCTACAAATCGATCCTCTGATTGAGAGCATCTCTGCGGATTTGTCTGCTGGAGTTGAACCGGGAAAGAATCGCCTTGAGGTGAAAGTTAAAGAGCAATCTCCTTTCAATGGGGAAATCGCGATCGATAACCATCGCTCGCCCAGCGTCGGTAGTATGCAACGCCAATCCTTCCTCAACTGGGCGAATCTCTTGGGGTTAGGCGATGTCATCACTGCTGCCTATACGAATACCGATGGCAGCCATACCCTCGATACTCAGTATAAAATCCCGATCGCGCCTGACAATACCACTCTAATCTTAAGTTATGGTCGGACTTGGAGTAGTGTTATCGAACAACCTTTCGATCGCCTCGATATTGCGGCGGGAGGACGCTATTACAACGTGACGCTGCGCCATCCCATCGTTCAAACTGCCTCGGCGCAATCGATTGAAGAGTTCGCCTTGGGGATAACGGCGACGCGCAGAGAGAGCGAAACCACCCTGCTGGATTTTCCCTTTCCTTTGGCTGCGGGGGCGGATAATGAGGGAAAGACGAGAATTTCCGTACTGCGCTTTTTTCAGGAATACTCGCGGCGAGATAACCAGGAAGTTTTGAGTGCGCGATCGCAATTTAGCGTCGGATTGGATGCTTTTGACTCCACGATTAATGAAAGCGCCCCCGACAGTCGCTTTTTGGCTTGGCAGGGCGAAGTGCGCTGGCTGCGGGTTCTCGCACCCAATACGATTTTACTCCTGCGAGGGAGCTTGCAACTGGCAGATCGTCCCCTTTTACCGCTCGAACAATTTGCTCTGGGGGGTTGGGGAAGTGTTCGCGGCTATCGTCAAGATGCGCTAATCGCTGATAATGGGGCGTTTGGTTCGGTGGAAGTGCAGTTTCCCCTTTACCATTCGCAGTCGCGCCAGACGGTTTTACAACTTATTCCCTTTTTCGATTTTGGCACTGTTTGGAATAGTGGGGGAACGGAGACTTTCGATCGCAATACTCTAACGGCGATTGGGTTGGGATTGCAACTGCGGCAGGGCAACTTTCTCGCTCGTTTGGATTGGGGATTTCCTCTCGTTAACCTTTCATCCCGGAGGGAAACATGGCAAGAAAATGGCTTATTTTTCTCTTTAAGTTACAGCCTATTTTAATTTATTTTGGGGTCGGTTTAAGTTTAACTTTAATTTTGAGCTTGATGCCGATTTCTGTTTGGGCAAATTTTCCTGCTGAGAATCAATTAACACCAAAAGATAGCGTCATCACCGCACCGCAACTCATTGAAGCAGGCAGACTTTTTTACGAAGCCGGACAATTCGATCGCGCCCTCAATTCCTGGGAGAAAGCGACGGCAATTTATCGGCAAAGCGGCGATGAAATCGGCATATCGGGCAGTCTGATTAACCAATCTCGTGCCCTATCCGCCATGGGACTTTCTCGTCGCGCTTGCAAGACGGCAACCCAAGCCTTAAAACTGGACGATGCTCTTTGCGATCCTAACCCAAACCCACCAGTTATTCCCCCTCAACAACCTTCCTTCCTTCTCCATACCGGATTGCAAACCCTCGGCGATATTTTGCGATCGCTGGGTAACTTTGAAAGCGCGAAAGAAATCTTGCAGCAAAATTGGGAAATCGCGCAACAATTATCCTCCGAGCCAGCCAAAGGCGCTACCCTTCTGAGTTTGGGAAACGTCGCCCGCGTGCTAGGAAATCGAGAGCGCGATCGCACCGAAACCCTCGGCAATAAACCTTTTGTCATGCCAGCGCCTACCGCCGATTGTACTACATCCCCGCAGATTATTTCCAGTTCCAGCGCGATCGCATATTACCAGCAAGCGATCGCGCTTTACCAACAAGCAACCGCCTGCTACCCCGAATCTACCGCCCAACTTCCCGCCCTTCAAGCCCAACTCAATCGCCTCAGTTTGCTAGTCGAAATCGAACAAGGATTGCCGAATCCAGCGGTGCGAGCAGAGATATTAAAACTACTGGAAATTCAGGATAAAATTACAGATTTACCAACCAATCACGAAGCCATTTATACTGAAATTAATTATGCCCGCAGTCTTGCCTTCCTCTCCTTGAAACTCGGACTTCAATCTCCCCTACTTTCCGAGCAAAATATCGAGCAACTTTTCCAAAATTCGATTCAACAATCCCAAACCTTAGCCGACAAACAAGCCTGGGCTTACGCAATCGGCAATCTCGGTTGGTTGTACGAACTCACCGGGCGATATTCCGCAGCCCTAGACGCAACCCAAAAAGCCGTACAACTCGCTCGAGAAATTAACGCCATAGAGAGTATCTATCAGTGGGAATGGCAACTTGGACGAATTTTAAACCAGCAAAAACAGCCCGATTTTAAAAGTGCAAAAACCGCCTACGAAAATGCCAGCAATACCCTCCAATCCATCCGCAAAAACTTAACCGCCGTCAATAAAGATGCTCAATTCTCCTTTCGCGATGATGTCGAACCCTTCTATCGGCAATTTGTGAATATCATTTTAACTACCAAAACCACTTCCGAACCCAGTCTCGAAAATCTCCAACAAGCCATCAAACAGATTGACGAACTTCAACTTGCTCAACTCGAAAACTTTTTAGGATGTAATCTAGGCAACTTAGCCCCAAACAACTCAACTTCTCCCCTCGAACAAATTGCCAATCGCAGCGAACAAATTACCCAAACCAAAGCCGCCTTAATTTATCCTATCATCCTTGAAGATCGCGTCGCACTCCTCTTCAAACTTCCCAACCAATCCCTCAAATACCACGAGACTTTAATTAGCCAGTCAGAAGCCAAAAAGAAACTGCGACAACTCCGCAACTTCTTAATCGTACCAGGAGTTGATATCGATGAATTCAACCAACTCGCGCAAGAAATATATGGGTGGATTTTGCAACCCCTTGAAGAATCCCTCAAAAAGAGCGATGAAGTCGAAACCTTAGTTTTTGTCCTCGATGGCGAACTTCGCAATATTCCCATGGCAGTTTTATACGACGGACAAGAATATTTAGTACAAAAAGATTATAATATTGCAATCGCGCCCAGCTTGCAACTAATCGAGCCTAAACCCCGCTCGGAAACCACCAACGTTTTGCTAGGAGGTATTGAAAAATATCCGCCGGAGGGAAAATTTTCCTTTCCCAACTTAAAAATAGAACAAGAACAACTACAGCCCATTCAAAAAGAAGTCGCAGCGAGCGAACTTCTGTTAAACACAGACTTCACAAAAAAAAATCTCCAAACCCAACTGCAATTTAACAACTTTTCTACCCTTCACCTCGCCACTCATGGCCAATTCAGTTCCAATCCCGAAGAAACCTTTATTGTCGGTTACAATGAACTCATCAAAGCCAACGACTTCCAAGAATTAATTCAAAGTAGCAGTACCCAGATCGAATTGCTAGTTTTGAGTGTTTGCGAAACCGCACAAGGAGATAATAGAGCCATATTAGGACTCGCCGGATTAGCGGTACAATCTGGAGCAGGCAGTACCATTTCTACGTTATGGAAAGCTCCAACCGTTCCCACCAATCAATTAATCGTCCAGTTATATCAAGAGTTAAAAAATCCCCAGACAAGTGCCGCAAAAGCCCTTCACATCGCCCAAAAAGCCCTCTTCGATATCTACTTCGATTCTCCCTATAACTGGGCATCTTACACATTAGTCGGCAATTGGCTTTAACGTTTATTACGATTGAAGAATTTCAGGTTGAAAGCGAAGATGCTGGAGCGATCGCACCTGGGCAATAGTTTCAAAGTCACGATCGTTGTGAATTAGAAGCAAATTGTTTTCCAGGGCAGCTTGAGCAATACAACAATCAATTGGACTGCGAACGGTAAGCCCTTGGCGGCGCAAGTCATAGTAGATGCGGGCAGCCGCTTCCCAACAATGAGGCGTGAGTTCAACGTAATTTTGTACTTCAAGGTAAGTGGACAAAAGATCCCACTCTTGCTGATTCAAGCTACCTTGGAGCAATTCAAGCTGAGTGAAGCGGGTAAGAAAAACGTCCCGATTTGCGATCAGGGTTTCAAGTTGCTGGCGTACTTCACCGCTGCGATCGCGGAAGACACCGATCCATACAGACGTATCAATCAGCAGCATGACGAGTTTCGCGCAGAGCCTTGTGATTAAAATCAGGAACGAACTGAATTTGCCCTGCCAAATCCAGCAAATTTTTCTGGCGGCGGGAGCGTACTAGCTCTTGCAACGCCAGGTTCAGTAACTCTTCTTGGGTAGTGAGCTTTGTCAATTTCAAGGCTTCGTTGAGCAGGGCTTGATCGAGGTTAAGAGTGACTTGCATAAGTTGAGGATAGGTTGCAGTAATTAAGTCAAAAGTGCTTTTAACATCTTAACCCAAGAGACTTCTACTCGGAAAATGACTAGCGATAGATCGCATTATACGGCTACGAATTCGGTAAACTGACGTAAACAGGATGGATGAGTGATGAGGAGGGGAATAATTACTGCAAGGAGAATATACAACAATATGCAGTGCAATTTCAAATTGGAGTAGCCCGCAAACGTAAACCAAGTGCCTGAATAACCTTGAGCAGAGTAGCCAATTCTAGATTACCTTCCCTCGATAAAGCTTGATCGAGACTCTCACTTCGGCTCTCTTTCAAGCTGACGGGGTGACAACAAGCTGTCAATCCCGCACGCAGTAAGGGATTGACAGCTTATTGTCAAAAAAAAATAGGCCTGCTATTCTCAAGAAGACCTAAATAATTGAAAAAATGAATTTCTTACCTACATTCTACATCAAACACCTGAAAACTCAGCTTAAAAGAGCAGAATTTTTAATTTTCTTCATGTTGGTGACAATTTTACAAGATCAGAGATGGGTGAGACTGGAAGAATTGGCATCGCAATTTCCTCAAAAAATCCTATTTGAGAGTCGCCGGAAAAAGTTACAAATATTTCTTGATACTCCTCACCTAACTGTTGCCAAAATTTGGTGGCCATTATTTAGCTATTGGTTGCAGAATAATTTCGAGTCAGGCTCAGTCTTGTATATTGCTATTGACCGGACTCAATGGCAGTCAGTTAACTTAATATTTGTCAGTCTAATTTATCAAAACCGAGCTATACCTATATATTTTGAATATCTCCCGAAATTAGGTAGCACGAATGGGGCAAAACAAATAGCCGTCTTGTCGCCAGTATTGACCTTATTAAATAATTATACAAAAGTGATTTTGGCGGATAGAGAATTTTGTTCAGTAGACCTGGCAAGCTGGTTAATAAGTCAGCCCCAGACTTATTTCTGCCTACGTCTCAGAAAAAATGAATACGTTGAAGTATCCCCATCGTCCTGGATACAATTACAAGATTTGGGTGTAAAACCAGGCGTTTCAATTTACTTGAAAGGAGTGAAGTTGACCAAAAGTAAAGGCTTGGCTCCAGCCAATATTATCGGAAAATGGCCAAGGAAATATCGTGGTTCTCTAGCAGAAGAGCCTTGGTTTATTTTGACCAACTTGACCGAATCAAAATTAGCATTATTAGCTTATAAGCGACGTTTTGGTATTGAGGAAATGTTTCGGGATTATAAAAAAGGTGGCTATAATCTCGAAGGGACACAGGTTACGGGTCAACGCTTAATTTCTTTAATTATACTAATTACTTTAGCGTATAATAGTGCCCTAATATCTGGCGATAAAATTAAAAGTAAGGGAGTAGTCAAATATGTTGGTAGAGTCAAAGAAAAAAAGAGGATACAACGCCGACATAGCAACTTTTATATTGGGATACATGGCTATGCTTGGGTGGAATCTCTAAAATTGTTTCAGGAATATACTATTCAATTAATGTCATTAAGTCCCCATAAACGACGCTATTATCAGCGAGGTCGAAGAGCTGAAAGGCTTATCCACTCTACTTTACAGACATAGTTGTCACCCCGTCAGGGTACACAGAGGTTTTCACAGAGGTGCGCAGAGGGTTTTTGAGAGGATGTTGGTGTGTGGGTGATTGCTAAGTCTGAGGGAATCTGATAGGATCTTGATTAGTCGAATATTGAGATGTAAAGCTCAACATGAAATTACAACAGAATGAAATTGTTTCTTTAGATGAACATTCTATACCGATTTTACTTCCACATCCAACATTTAAAGTGAGTGAATTACTAAAAGCTATAATTACAAAAATTATAAATACTGATAATATTTGTACAAATGCTGCTAATAGTAAAAGACGACATCATCAAGAAATACATGAGTGGTGGGATGAGGGAATAGACTGTGAAGTATTAACCTGTGATGGTAAAGGATGGCAGAAAGGTAAAGTTAGATTGGCTTTAGAGTTTATTCCTGATGAGCCAGAAGTTGAGGAAATATCAGTTAGTAATCAACTGTTTTTACCTGAATCACCTCTTGATGATTTACGTCAGATGATGAATGATAATAGTTAGTCACAAAATTTACCAAAATCAAGTTTTATATGGATAATGTATTTAAACCACTAGAGCATAATGATGACGATGTTTTATCTTTGGCAAATAATGAATTATTGAAAATTAGTCAATTTAGGGAAGAATTGGCAAATCAATTAAATTCTTTAGCATATAACTGGTCTTTAAGACCAGCTAGTCATAATATGACTTATAAAGATAATAATCTTGATAAGAGTAGAATAAGGATTAAGGGATTAGGAATACAATCTTATTTAGGTGATATTACCATCAAGTGGATTCTACCTACTCCTGAAGGACAAGATTGTGAAATTCTCAGACTTGGTTCAACAAAATGGCAAAAAGGAAAACTTAGAGTTCAAGCATCTGTAGAAATGTTTCCTAATGAAAAAGATCAGACAAAAAAGTATACAACTCATTTTATTATAGAATTCTCCCCCAATACATCAGAAATCACCACACCTGAATCACCGCTTGATGATTTACGCCAAATGATAAACCAAGAAACCCAATCCTAACCATGACAAAAACCCCCCGCATCCCCATTCCCACAGCAGTAAGGAATTATGTATTAGAGCGCGATCGCAATCGATGCCAAAGTTGTGGTAAAACTAAGTTAGAGACGGCACTTCATATCGATCATATTATTCCTCTCGCCCTTGGTGGACAAAATGATATCAGTAATTTACAAACTCTCTGCCGTCGCTGTAATCTCAAGAAGAAACATCATTTAGATAATCGTTTCCATCGTCATTTTAGTGGTTGAATCCCTTAGTTAGTTCCCTTTGGCAGGCAATAAGATAGGACTTACGCAGTCACGCTACCAATAGTGGATGGTGCGTTAGCTAGAGCATAACGCACCCTACAGATAGATGCTTTGCGTAAGTCATGTAAGAGTTGGTAGTTACCATCACCCAAATTTGATCTCAGTGCGGACAACTCGACTAACAAGTTAAAAGTTTATTACATCTATTACATCATATCATTTGGAGACAGAGAGGATCGATCTCTAAAAGAAATCGGGGTGCTGAGGTTAAAATGTAAAACTCACTTCTATTTGGCATCTCTAATCAATCATGATACAGGATCAATCTCTCATGAAAAGGACTGCCCCACTTTTGAGAATCTTACTGGTTGCCACCCTTTATTATCTTGGAGCAAAGTTAGGGTTTTTATTGAGTATCTCGGAGGGAAATGCTTCGTCGGTGTGGCCTCCATCGGGTATGATGCTGGCGGTACTCCTATTGGGTGGATATCGCTTATGGCCTGGTATTTTATTAGGAGCAATTGCCGCAAATATCCTTAATCTTCTTAGTTCGGATCGTCCATGGTTTGTTTCGGTTGCTGTAGCAGTTGGTATCGGATTGGGCGGAACATCTGAAGCACTAACAGGGGCATTTTTTAATCAACGCTGGATTGGTACTTCTCATATCTTCAATCAAGGGCAAAATATTTTCAAATTTGTGGCGATAGAAGCATTCAGTTGCATGACTAGCCCTACCCTTGGTGTCATTAGTCTATGTCTGGGTGGTTTTGTTTCTTGGAGTGATTTTGGGTACAGTTGGTTTACTTGGTGGATTGGTGATGTTACGGGGATATTGGTATTAACGCCCTTCATTGTAACTTGGTTTCGCCCAAGCTTAAATTTGATCTTGAGGATTGCCCGTACCAACTTCTCCAGACAAGGGATAAATTATCAAAGAAATAGACAAACCAAACATCTCAAATACTCAAGCAAAAGTCTAAAATTACTAGAGGGGGTATCCTGGTTATTTCTGATTGGTATTATTGCCAAGATAGCCTTTGGATTTCGCTATCCAGTGGAATATTTAATGATTCCCTTGCTAGTCTGGGCAGCATTTAGATTTGGTAGAAAAGGAGCGACATTAGCCATTTGTATAGTTTCTGCGATCGCAGTTATTGGCTCGGTTTATGGTATCAGTTCATTTATCCGGAGTACGCTCTATGAATCTCTATTGCTTCTCCAAGCTTTCATTAGTTCGATTACGGTAACAACCCTTGTCTTATCTGCTGTTATCAGCGAACGCCAACACGCCCAAGTTGCTCTCCAAAAACTCAATCAAGAGTTAGAATTGCGCGTCGAGCAACGGACATCTGAATTACAAGATGCCAATCAGGAAATTACTCGTCTCAATGAGCGACTTAAAGCTGAAAATATGCGGATGAGTGCTGAATTAGAAATTACCCGCCAACTCCAACAAATGATTTTACCTAAAGATGAGGAATTGGCATCAATTGCTCAACTAGAAATTGCTGGATTTATGGAACCTGCGGATGAAGTTGGGGGCGATTATTACGATATCTTGCAACAAGATGGTATTGTTAAAATTGGCATTGGTGATGTCACTGGACATGGGTTAGAAAGTGGTGTCTTAACGATTATGGTGCAAACTGCTGTCCGCACCATATTAGCGATGAATGAAACCGATCCGGTTAAATTTTTTGCCATTCTTAATCAGACAATTTATGACAATATACAGCGGATGAATTCTGATAAAAACCTCACGCTGGCTTTGTTAGATTATCAAAATGGTGTTTTGCGATTGACTGGACAACATGAGGAGATGATTATAGTTCGTTCTGGGGGTTTAGTGGAACTAATTGATACAATTGATTTAGGTTTTCCGATTGGATTGGAAGCAGATATTACGGATTTTATTGCCTTCAATGATGTTAATCTAAACTCAGGAGATGTAGTTGTTCTCTATACCGATGGTATTACAGAAGCTGAAGATATTAATGGAGTACAGTACGGTTTGGAGCGGCTTTGTGAAATCGTTAAAGATAATTGGTATCTTTCTGCTTCTGATATCAAGGATGTAGCAATCCAGGATGTGCGGCGGCATATTGGGGGACACAAAGTTTATGATGATATCACTTTGGTGATTTTGAAACAAAAATAGTTGATAGTGGACAGTTGACAGTGGACAGTTGACAGTTGACAGTTGACAGCCGGTCGTGCTTTCCTGCCCGTCAAAAATTTGTATTCTACTAAGTCGCAAACAGCCATAACTCAAAAATCAAAACTCTCCTCACTCTCTAATCATGATAGGGCATCCGCTGAACCACTCCCTACTCCCGCATCATCACTACAGGGCATCCGCTGTTCCACTCCCCCACCAAGCATAATTTTAAGATTTATGATAAAGTCTTATAGAAACTTTACGAAGCACTTTTATAAATGAACTTATTGGTTGTGGGTGCAACTGGCACCTTGGGTAGACAGGTAGTTCGTCGCGCTATCGATGAAGGTCATCAGGTGCGCTGTTTTGTCCGCAGCCTGCAAAAAGCCGCCTTTTTAAAAGAATGGGGTGCAGAGTTAGTTAGGGGGGATTTATGCGAAGCGGAAACAATTCCACCTGCTTTGGTGGGTATTGATGCGGTAATTGATGCGGCAACTTCCCGTGCGACAGGCTCTTTGAGTATCAAACAGGTGGATTGGGAAGGGAAAGTATCCTTAATTCAAGCGGCGGTGGCGGCTAAGGTGGATAGGTTTATTTTCTTTTCGATTCTGGATGCTCAGAAATTTCCCAATGTACCGTTAATGGATATTAAGCGATGTACGGAATTGTTTCTAGCCCAATCGGGACTCAATTATACGATTTTGCAGCCTTGTGGCTTTATGCAAGGGCTAATTATGCAGTATGCCGTTCCCATTTTAGAGAAACAAGCGGTTTGGATTACTGGGGAGACTGCGCCCATTGCCTATATGGATACTCAGGATATCGCGAAATTTGCGGTTCGTGCCCTGGATGTGCCAGAAACAGTCAAGAGCACTTTTCCGGTAGTGGGTACTCGTACCTGGGGAGCAGAGGAAATTATCAGTCTGTGCGAAAAGCTATCTAATCAGGAAGCAAAAATTGCCAGAGTGCCCCTGAAGGTAATGCGGGTAATGCGGAAAATTACCAGATTTTTCCAGTGGAGTTGGAATATTAGCGATCGCCTAGCCTTCGCTGAGGTACTGGCAACGGGTAAACCTCTGAATGCGTCGATGGACGAAGTATACCAGGTTTTTGGCTTAGATCCCAAGGAGACTACCACTTTAGAACCATACATGGCAGAATACTTCAGCCGGATTATGAAAAAGCTCAAAGAAATCGATTACGAGAAAGAAAAAGCCAAAAAGAAGAAAAAAACACCCTTTAAATCCTCTCAGCGTTAAGGGAAAATGGCGGAAAGTGTACCAATTGCGATCGCAATTGGTTAAGCTAGATACTTCCAATCTCGTGGAAATGTCCTCAATCTGGATATTTAATCTCAGGAGATTGGTATCGCTCTTACCAGATGTTGCCCTAGATTCTTGGCAACTATCTGGTAAAACTTAATTATTTACAATCGGACTGTGACGGTGGGAAAAGCAGGAATAATCTATAACGATATGAAACCCGTGGCTTGTCGCGTAGCTTTGGAGTTACAAGACAAACTGACAGCAGCGGGTTGGGAAGTCTGTATGGCAACCGGAATCGGTGGAATTTTAGGTTATTCTCGCCCTGATTCTCCTGTTTGTCACACGCCGCTGGAAAAGTTAGCGCCTCCCGGTTTTGATGAAGAGATGGCTTTTGCGATCGTCTTGGGAGGAGATGGTACTGTCTTATCAGGATTTCGCCAAGTTGCCCCCTATCATATTCCACTCTTGACGGTCAATACTGGTCACATGGGGTTTCTCACGGAAACATACCTCAATCAGTTACCTGATGCGATGGATAGGTTATTGGCAGGGGAGTATGAAATTGAAAATCGGACTATGTTATTGGTGCAGGCATGGCGCGGGGAGCGTCTGTGGTGGGAAGCGCTATGTTTAAATGAAATGGTGCTGCATCGGGAACCTTTAACCTGTATGTGTCATTTTGAAGTCCAGATTGGACATCACGCACCAGTGGATATTGCTGCTGATGGTTTGATTATTTCTACTCCAACAGGCTCCACAGCTTATTCTTTGAGTGCTGGAGGTACAGTGGTAACTCCTGGCGTGCCTGTCTTGCAGTTGATGCCGATTTGTCCCCATTCTTTGGCTTCTAGAGCTTTAGTATTTGCTGATACTGAGGAAGTGATGGTGTTTCCCACTACGCCAAATCAGTTGGTAATGGTGGTGGATGGAAATGCTGGCTGTTATATTGTGCCAGAAGATCGGGTAAGGTTAGTGCGATCTCCTTATGCAGCTCGATTTATTCGCTTGCAACCGCCGGAGTTTTTCCGCGTCTTACGGGAAAAGTTGGGTTGGGGTTTGCCTCATATTGCCAAACCGACTTCGGTGGAGTTGCCTTAACAGTTGATAGTTGATAGTTGATAGTTGATAGTTGACAGTTACATAGTATCGAGATTAAACTGTCCATTGTCAACTGTCCATTGTCAACTGTCCATTGTCAACTATCAACTGGTAACGGATAGGGAGTGCGATTGCAATTTCTGTACCTTCACCTACTCTGGAGTTACAGGCGATTTTGCCATTGTGTTGTTCGACAATAATTGAGTGGGAAATTGATAAGCCCAAACCCTTAGCAGTACCAATGGGTTTGGTGGTGAAGAAGGGATCGAATATGCGTTTTTGGATATGGTGTGGTATACCGCAACCGTTATCGGCAATTCTAATAATTACAAATTGAGTTAAATTTGTAACTCCATTTTGTTCCGCACTTATATCAAAGCGACTCATTTCAGTGGAAATAGTAATTATTCTTGTTTCCGATTGCGATTCTAAGGCATCAATCGCATTATTGAGAATATGAAAAAACACCTGATTTAACTGACTTGCGTAACATTCAACTAGAGGTAATTGGCTGTAGTTTTTCTCTATTTTAATTTCTCGATTTCTCGATCCTTTTTTCAATCTATGCTGTAAGATTAATAATGTGCTGTCAATCCCTTCATCAATATGGACTTGCTTAAGTTCCGCTTCATCTAACCGAGAGAAATTGCGCAAGGATAAGATAATTTGACGAATACGGTTCGATCCATCTTTCATGGATTGCAGGAGTTTGGGGAAGTCGGCAGTTAAAAACTCCAAATCGATATTCTTGATTTCCTGGGCAATTTCAGGTACAGGTTGGGGATAGTACTGTCCATAAATTTTCAAGAGGTACATCAAGTCACTAGCATATTGCTCGGCGTAAATGATATTTCCATCAATAAAAGAGATTGGATTATTAATTTCATGGGCAATTCCAGCAATCATCTGACCTAAACTAGCCATTTTTTCATTTTGAATCAGTTGAGATTGGGTTTGTTTGAGTTGGTTTAGGGTTTGTTTGAGTCGTTGATTTTTAGATTTCAAGTTTAATTTTGATGCGAGCAATTCTTCTTCAGCTTCTTTACGTTGGCTGATATCGGTAATCATCCTCAAAACACCAACAAATCGATCGTTTTGATCGAAAATAGGAGTCGCAGATACAATTGCCCAGAGATAAGAACCATCTTGACAGCGGAATTTAAAATCATATCTTTCTTGAATACCTTGATGGCGACGATTTAAGTATTTTTGGGCAAGTTCATGATGTTCTTTGTCTATAAAGTCAAAGAGAGATTTACCCAGGATTTCCTCTACTTCGTAACCCAACATTTTCGCCATACGACTGTTAACAAAGGTAGTTTTGCTCTCGGCATCGAATAGCCAAACTCCCTCTGATGCTGTTTCAACAATACGACGATAATGACTCTCCGATTCTCGTAAAGCTTCTTCTGCTCTCTTGCGTTCTGTGATATCTTCAGCAATCACTAGTAGATGTTGGGGAGTGCCGTTTTCATCCAATAGGGGCACTTTTTTGGCATGGATAATCCGTTCACCCTGATGAGGTGTTATGATGGGAATTTCTGGAATATCAACTAGTTTACTACCTTGCAATACTTGTCGATCTTTAGCACGTAAAGTCTTTGCTTGTTGTTCGGGTAAAAAGTCATAGTCATTTTTGCCCAAAGCTCGATCTTTAGTATAGCCAAATAGTTCTTCACTGGCTTTATTCCAGTATTGAATCCGGAGTTTTTGCGCATCTTTAATAAATACTCCAACAGGGAGATTTTGTACCACGGAATCGAGGAAGGCTTGGGTACGCCGCAATTGGGCTTCAGTTTCTTTACGTTCAGTAATATCTAATATTACCCCATCTAAATAGAGAATTTCACCTGCCCGATTGAAGATAGGTTGACCTTTATCATATACCCACGCAATCTTCCCATCTCTTCGCACAATCCGATATTCAGTAACGTATGGCTGTTTGAGAGTGATACTCTGCCAAATTGATTCCTCCACTTTGCCTTTATCTTGAGGATGAATAATACTGGCAAAAGAGCGGATTCGATTGTTAATAAATTCCTGCGCCATATATCCAGAAATTTCTTGGATAGCATCGCTAAGAAATGTCATACTTAAAGCTGAATCGCAGGTACAGCGATATACTGCCCCAGGGATATTGGCAACTAAGGTGCTAAATCTTCTTTCTCTCTCTTCTCTCAACTGGCTTTCTTGGCAATCTGTAGATGTACAGATCAATTCTGAATAATTTGATATAGTTTGCATAGTTTCCTCTATACCTGGTTGCAGGGTTAAGCTGCTTCAGGTTTTTAGATTAGTCTAGGAATCAGTCCGTTTAATGAACACGATCTAACTTTATCATTATTTTGGGATATTCAACATTTTTTTTTAAGATTTCATAGACTCTTTACAGAATCAATCCCAATTGTCAATTTTTCGTTGTTGGTGTTTATTCTCTGATAGTAGTGTAGTTCTTGTCACAAATAACTAACTAAGCTGCTGCTCATTTAAGCTGTATATTTTCCATTTAGAAAAAAATCGCTCAAACCCTCTCCCCTGCTCAAGAGATCTCAAAACAGACAAATTAAAAGCGTAGCAGCTTATTTATTTCTCATTCAAGTTAGAGCTGGGATGGGCACTCCCAACTCTAACTGGAAAACCTGATGATTGCGTTGATGGGGAATGCCCACTCTGGAGCAATTGACATTAGAGAAAGTTATCAATCTAACCAACAACCAATAATCAATAATTAATAACCAACTATTCATTTTCCATTCAAGTTATCTCGTAAAGTCTCCTCTTGTCGCTTGACTGCCGCTAAGAGTTCCCAATTTTGGAGAATTACACCCACTTGATTATTGAAAATCTGCATATATTTTTGATCGCTTTCATCGAAACTTACTTGTAAATAATCGGGAACTTGATTAATTTTCAAAGGGTTATAATCGGGATAGTCTCCTGATTTCTTTTTGTTAATTAATTGAGTAACACCAATTAACTCTCCATCGGGATTGGAAATGGGCATACAGAGCAAACTACAAGTGCGATACCCAGTTTTGCGATCGGTTTTTTGAGCGATTTCTGAATCAGGATAATCATAAAGATCGAAAGGAATATTTAGCGGTATCCCCATTTCTGCAACTTTACCAGCATAACCTTGCCCCACTTCTACTCTAATTTCCTCCATTAAACCATTTCCAAAGGGAATTTTTGTCCACAATTGATTGTTTTCCCGATCCAAAAGCCACAGGGTACTGCGATCCGCATTCATTAATTCTTTGGCAGCATCCATGACGCGCTTGAGAATTTCTTCTAATTCTAAAGAACTTTGGCTGACAGAGCGAGTTGCTGCCATCAATGCGGCGGCAACCCTTTGTCCTCTAGCAGTTTTATGATAAGATTTAAAACTTTCGAGAATCATGCGAATCAAGGTGGCATTCTCAGCAAATTTATCTTCATCTGCTTTGGTAAAGCCTTCTTTATCAATTTTTTCTGACAAAGATAATCTGCGATCGTAAAATCGCTTTAACTTATTGATTGACTGAACAACAGCAACTAATCCTCCTTCCTCATTTACTAAGGGAACTGCTAACATAGTATAAGTACGATAGCCATTTCTTTGATCTTGTTTCTTAGCTGTATCCGATCGCGGATCGTCGTAGAAATCGAAGGGAATATTAATTAATTCCTTCGAGGCTGCGACTTCTCCTACAATACCTTGGTCTGCGGGAATCCGCAATTCAAGGGAGCGCTCTCCTTCACTTTCGGCAATAATTGACCAAAATTCATTTCGCTCTTCATCTAAGAGAAAAATTGTGGTACGATCTGCAATCAATGATTTACCCAATTTTAGAGTAATCGATCGCAATGTGGCATCGAGAATATCATCAAATCCCTGTCCATCCATCACCTGATTGAGCATTGCCAGGGTTTGACTGACTACATTTTGGGGTTGGTTTTCTGCTTGTTGCTTTAGAGCAGTAAACTGTCTGGCATTTTCTAGCGCTACTCCCACTTGAGAGTTAAAAATTTGCATATATTTTTGACTATTAGGATCGAAGGTATCCTGAAAACATTCTGGTGCTTCTGGCCAATCTTCTGGGTTATATTCGGGATATTGCCCCGGTCGCTTTTTATTGATTAATTGGGTGACACCAAGTAATTCACCATCTGGACTCCAAACAGGCATACAGAGTAAACTACAAGTGCGATAACCGCTCTTTTTATCGGTTTCTTTAGCCGTTTCTGAATCGGGGTAATCATAAAGATCGAAAGGAACATTAATTGGTTTACCTGTTTCAGCTACTCTCCCAGCAAAACCTTGTCCTACTTTTAAACTTAACTCTCGCACCGATCCATCTTCAAAGGGAATTTTCGTCCACAATTGATCTTTTTCTCGATCTAATAACCAGAGGGTACTGCGATCCGCGTTCATTAATCTTTTAGCGGCTGCCATGACTCTACCGATAATTTCTTCAGAATCAAAACTACTATGAGAAACGGATCGAGTGGCTTCTGTTAATGCTTCTGATGCTTGGAGACGTTGGGTAAATTTGTAACAGGATTGGCATCCTTCTAATATCCGTTGTACTCCTGGGGCGTATTCGGCAAATTGCTGTTTATCTGCTTCAGTAAATCCTTCTGGATCGATTCTTTCTGGAAATGGAGCAGTTGGGTTATGGCGGGATGATAGTTTGTTGATTAGTTGGATGAAGGCGGATATTTCTCCTTGTTCGTTCAAGAGGTGGCAGGTTAATTCATTATAGATATGATAGCCAGTTTTTTGAGTTTTAGCTTCAGCGACAACTGAGGACAAATTCCGATCTGAATTTAGGGGAAGGTTGACGGCTTGTTTGTAGATTGTGACTCTGCCAGCAATTTGATTATTGGCGGGAATCTGGATTTTAGTGGCACGCCCGCCTGTCATTCCCGCACTAATTGACCAGAGTTCATTTTTATCTGGATCGATAAAAAAAATTGTAATTAGATCGACTCTCAATAATTCTCCCAACTTCAATGTAACAGATCCTAATATATCATAGAGAATATCATCAAAGTCTTTAGTTTCTCTGGCTTTGAGAAGGGAGAGAATTTTCTGTTCCTGTTCGTTCACAAGTTGTTGAAAACTAGGTTGAAGAGAAGTTAAGGTTTTGTTAACCCAGCTCCAGTTAAATACGGATTCGTAAATGCGGTTATAAATGCTGAACTTTCCGCCACGTCTGACGACTAACCCAGATAGGCGCAATTCAATCGCTTCGGCACTCTCTTCCACTTGGATTTCCTGATGTTGGAGAATTTCCTGATATAGTTTCAATAGAGGTGCTGTAGCTTTTCCTGTGCGCAAGAGGCGATCCCGGATTGTTTTGAGATGAGGGGGTTCATCTTGAGTTTCCCAATTTTCGATAATTTTAGTTTTAACTAAGTTTTCTACCCATTCTGCTTCTTTACCATCTGGTACAGAAGATTCAGCATTAAAAATTAAATTACATAGTTTCTGAGTGAGAAAGGGTTGTCCTCCTGTCCAATCTAATATCGCTTCTAAGACTGATTGAGGATTGTTGGCTTTCTGGGCTAATCCTTTGGCTAAAGGTTGGGCTTCTTCTAATTTAAAACCGTCCAATTCAATGGCTCGACCAATATTAAATGGGGTGCATTTTTTGTCTTGAATTAGATCGGAAGGAGTGGAAACTCCTAATAAAGCAAAGGTGAGTCTGTCCAATCCAGCACAAGCACGGATTAAGGCAAAAAAATCGTTATTTCGGAAACTTAAGCTGAGAATATTATCAATTTCATCGATAAATATGACAATATTTTGTGGAACATTTTCGAGGAGTTCATGTTCGATGAATTCGCTCAATCGCTGTACGGGAGTGAGAATATCGCGATCGCGCAACCAGGATCTTAAGTTAATCGGGAGGCGGAAACTCTTTTCTAAGGCTTTCATCACCCCCGCATACCATTGATCCGCTGTAATATCTTGGGAACCAATGCGAGTTAAGTCTATGGCTGCACAGGCGATTCCTTCTGCTTGTAACTTGTGCATGGTGCGTACCCGCAAGCTGGTTTTGCCCATTTGACGGGAATTGAGGACATAACAAAATTCACCTGATTTTAGTCCTTCATATAATTCTAGATCTGCTTTGCGCACCACATAACTGGGGGCATCTGGAGGTAAATGTCCGCCGACTTTATATGTATATGTTATGTTTGGCACTGTATTCATAGTTATTTATTTTGGGTAGATGGGGAATGGAAGACAGGCTAATGGCTCATGGCTCAAATCAATATCCTTTTTTCTGACTTACTCCTTGTTAAAGTACTCCCTTTTCTCGTAATAGTGTATCAGCCCAAGCAGCATCTTCTGAGTTAAGGGCTGGCACTGGTTCTCGATTATAATCGATAGATAAATCAAATCCAGCTTGATCGTATACCTCACTAAACAGAGTTTGCAATTCCACCGATCAATGACTAATTACCAACAACCAATGACAAGCGATCGCGAAAATACTGCCGATATAGCTCGAAGCGAGGCGTGACATAATTTCCCTGTAACTGCACCAATCCCATACTGTGTAATTTAAAAGCCAAGACAGACTCTAACTCCATAGGTTCAGTATTTGTTAATACCTTGGCGAAGGCAGTACCTAACTCCGGATACTGTTGCAAATTCCATAAATGTCGGCGCAAATGATCGCCATAAATTCCCGCCTCTGTCGGAGCAATTTCAATTAATCGATTTAACGTTAACTCTTCTCTCGCAATCTGATAAAGAGCCAGCCTAACTAAATAAGGATGTCCGCCAATAATCCCCATTAATCGAGCCACTTCACTACTGGAACAATTCAGTCCATGTCGCCCTGCTAAATTAGAAACTTGCTCAAAACTAAAATCCAACAATTCAATAGGTAAACCTACATTAAAAGGAGATTGATTGATATCCATTGGGATATAAACTTCCGTAGAATGAACCACTACTAATCTCAATTTTTCCCAAAGATCGCTATCACTATCACCATAGCCCGCTTTCTCATACCATGCTCTCAGCAATCCAAAAAAATCATCGGCTATTTGAGGATACTGAAATACCCGATCCACTTCATCTAAGCCCAAAACCAAAGGCTCATCTCCTGCCGATAACAGACAATCTTCAAAATAATCAGTACAATTATCTTTGCTGCCAAATGTATCATCGTGCCAATACTTATCTATTTGATAAGGAAGGCGTAACTTCCGAGTAATTCTCGCACAAAACCACTGTAATAGTTTGTCTAAATTCGTAAAAACTGTTCGATCCGCATCTTGAAAACTCAAAGCCACTGTACGACAACCATGTTCTCTCGCCCGATCTAAAATTCTCGCCATTAACGATGTTTTACCCATCTGTCTAGGCGCTTTAATCCGAATTAGCATTCCTGGTTTCATTATTTCTTTGTAACATTGAGCTTCATAAGGAATTCGCTCCACATAAAATAATGAATCCAGGCGAACTTGTCCTTGGGGTAACTCTGGCTCCGCTACAGGTAAGGGAGTAGGAAGAGCAACAGAAGTGGGAAGAGAAGCAGATGACTCAGTAGTCTCCTCAATATAAGATGTAGAAATCGCTTCATTTTCCACTTCACCATTTCTCGTACCCCATTTGCCATTTCCTGACAATTGTTTGAGAACATCTTTAACAATTTTAGGCGTATCAAGAGGGGATTTCCACTCGCAATAAGCAATACCATCAAGATAGTTTCGCAAATCGTGATTTAGAGGTGTATTCGGCGGACAATTTACCCGGATTGGCAATAAAACTGGTTTAGCATTATGATGTGAGTCTTGTAATTCTTTGGCTCGCCTTAATTCCTCAATTACCATTTCACTCACAGCAGCTTGAGGTGATAAGAGCAAAATAAAATAATCGCAATTAGTTAATTGTTGGTCGATGCGACTTAACCATTCTTTTTCCAGAAGAGAAGGAGTCCCTTCACCAGTTTGGACAGGAGCCATCAAGGCTTGATATCCAGATTTTGCGATGGCGCTTCGCGCCCGCTTTGCGATCGCAATTTCCAACTCTATCGCTAAACTCAAATCTGGTTCCTGGTGGCGATGGCTGATAAAAACTCGTTCCTGTCGCTGCCAGTTTCGAGCGATTGCACCTTGAATCTTTTTTTTAGTAACTTTTTCTCCCAATACAATGGAAAGCTTCTGCCATAACTTATATCCCACATATTTTTCGATGTATTCCGGGTTATGGGGATAAATTTCTTCATAGGTACGTCCTTGCCAAGAGCCAATAAAGACTTCTCTCTCCAAGTCATTTAGGTGCTTTCCTGTCTTGGCATAGGTTAATTTGTCTACGAATTCTAAGGCTTCTTGAAAATCCATATTTCCAGGATCGTTTAAATTTTAATCTGGTTTACTCTCATTCTTACAGTAGTCCGGTATGATTGTCTTCTTACCAGTCTACAAGCTCTGGCCTGTTCTACAAGTTATAGCACTTGGGGAAATGTTTGTCATAAATTACATCCTAATATTTCACTAATCGCTCAATAAAAGTGAGGTTTTATGAGTTTTTCGGCACTGAGAGAATATTCGGACTGTTCTTCATGAGGTTTTATGGTGTTTTCTGATACGAAAAATATTAATATAATCTTAACCATTAGATTATTGAGATAAAATAATACATAATTGTAAAGTTTTAGTGAGTTTTTCTGGTTCCCTTTTTTAGGCTAGTAAATCAAAATAAGAACAAGCAGACAGAGTTTCTGAATTTATAGTTAGTGAGGGGAAAAGCGATGTTCGATCTCACAGAGGTGATGACTCATACCTGCATCGAGCGCTTGCAATCTGGCTATCGCGAGATTTACGGGAACTTCAAACCCGAATATCCAGAGATTGTGGGCTGGGTTGCCAATGTGGTGCTGGAAGAGATTGCTCACAGCGATGCGCTTTATCATGATGTGGAACATACAATTTTGGTGACTTTAGTCGGGCAGGAAATTCTCCGAGGAAAGCAGATTCGTGAAGGTAATGTGTCTGGTGACGATTGGCTGCATTTCATTGTTTCCTTACTTTGCCACGACATTGGCTATGTCAAAGGAGTTTGTCGGAAAGACGAATGCGATCGCAGATTATATATCATTGGTTTTGATGACATGGCAATCTCCCTCCCTCTCGGTGCAACTGATGCCAGCTTAACTCCTTTCCATGTCAACCGCAGCCAAATTTTTGCCGAGGAAAAATTTGCTGGTGACGGATTTATTAATTCTGACATAGTTAAACAAAATATTGAATTAACTCGTTTTCCTGTACCAGCCGATGAAGCCCACAAAGATACAATTAATTATCCTGGTTTAACCCGTGCTGCCGATTTAATTGGGCAGTTGTCAGATCCCCGTTATTTACAAAAGATTCCTGCTTTATTCTGCGAATTTGAAGAAACGGGAATGAATAAGAATTTGGGCTATCAAAATCCTGGTGATTTGCGGTATGGTTACCCAAACTTTTTCTGGAATGTAGCGTTTCCCTATATTCAATATGCCTTGCGTTACTTGGAGACTACTCTTTATGGGAAGGAAATTATTGCTAATCTTTACTCTAATGTGTTTCAGGTAGAAGAGGAGCTTGAGGTAATGGGGAATATCATGGCGAATTCCCAGGTAAGAGCTGATTTATCCAGTAAATATTAAGTTACTGTAGGTTGGGTGGAGAGTGGCGAAACCCAACATTTATTTTCTATAGAGTTGAGCTTTATTGCCTTAATCTATAGGTTACATAAGTTATGCTCTTAATATTTACTTGATAAATGATCTCTCAATAACGAGACAATTTTTCCACCTTACCATAAAGTATCTTGGGGGTTTCTATAAAATACTTAAATAAGGCTGGACACAACCACCCTTCCATATTTTGGACTTCCCAACGATACCAATTCCCTCCATATTCCTCTCTTACCCAAACCAGTTTAAGTTGATATCCTGGAAAAGGATTATCTGAAAACAAAAGTTTGAAACCTCGATGGGCATTGGGAATATCCGCCACCAGATTATCGATTATTTCGGGAATCCCGCAAATAAAAGGTTCTTGCACTAGTCCAACTTTATCATCATCAAATACCCAAGTATCTTCATAGCGATAAGGAAAAATAACCCTAATTGCGTTAGACATATATCAATCTAGATGGAGTACAGGTTATCAATTATAAGCTGTATTCTATCTAAATTGGATGGTAAGACAGGTAATCGATAAAAGGTAAGAGTCAAGAGTAAATATTCAATTTATAGTAACTACCACATCGATATTGACAGTTAGGAAATGATGAAGAGAGCATTGTACCCTTCCATCATCAACAGTTTGATTACCATTAAATATAGCACTGAGCGCTGGTGTATTTACACATTAGAAATAGAGGCTCGATCCGGAAGTATTTAGAACTAATGTACTGTAAACCCACGAGAGCGCACTGCTATAACTGTCAATTGTCAACTTGAGCTTGGGAGAAGAGGATACAGAGGGGACTCGACAAGGGCGGAAGGGGGAGACTGGCAGATTTTGTCCGGATGTATTGTCTTCAAGCGAGAAGTCTGAGAGAAAGAATATTTCTCCTGTTTATTACTGTACCCAGAGTAAAGGGTGTAGCCTTTCTGAGGATCTCAAATTAGGTTTAGTGTCATACAATCAACTTACGATTTTTGACTCCTGTCTTACATTATCAAGGTATGTGAACTATTTAGGCTAAAATAAGCATAAAATGTCCGCATAAATTAGTCTAGATATTTATGGCTATTATCAATTTTGTCTTTATTGAATTATCTCTAATAAAAGAAAAATTTATCAGCACTATTGCCTAGCCCAAAATACATAATATGGCGGATGGCATTACCGAATTTTCATAATATAATAAATAGTGTCAGAGGAAAACGACCCATACAAAGGTGCTGGAACTTAGACAATCAGGGGAATTTTAATGATTCGTTAAATATACTTGGCGGGGTCATCAGCCGAGCTTTTGAGGAAGGAGAGAATCCTTTCAGATTGAGCTGATTGGGTTAAACATCGGAACTTAAAGAAGACGAGGCCATCAACTCGGTTTATTCGTCAATCTATAGTTCCCAAACCAGGCATTTTTTCCTGGAAACCAAGTTGGTTTATGTAAGTTATAAAAATGCCGTCTATCGCCACGCCAAATATAGTTTAATTGCTAGATAACTTAACCAGCAATGGGTTTACTAATTTACAATTGAGCGGTTAATAAATCATGACAGATACCCAATGCCCAATCGTGACACTGGAGAATTCCCATTTTTTCACAGACTCACTAGATTCCCTAGACTCACTAGAGTCTTTAGAAATATCGACCGAAAAAGGACAACTGATTGAGAAGCTCTTAGCGATTGGCACTGCCCTTTCTAGTAGCAATAATTTAGAAGAATTGCTCAATTTGATTTTATCTAAGAGTCGGGAAATTACTTACAGTGACGGAGGTAGCGTTTATCTCATCGACCGTAGCTATAATACGCCGAGGCTAATTTTTAAGGTAGCACAGAATGATTCTCTTCCTAATGCTCCTTTTAATGAATTTGCGATGCCCTTAACTCGCCAAAGTTTAGCGGGGTATGTCGCACTAACGGGTGAAACCTTAAATTTATCAGATGCCTATAATTTACCATCTGAAGTACCTTACGATCTGGACAAAACATTTGATAATAGCATGAATTATCGGACTTGTTCGGTATTAGTCTTACCCATGCAAGAGCCAGATGGTGAAATTATTGGTGTCCTCCAGCTTATCAATCGGAAAATTAATGGGAATGTTTCCTTTACCAAACAATCCGCAGAAGATTTAACCCAGCCTTATTCAGCTTCCGAAGAACGAATTGTGCGATCCCTAGCTTCTCAGGCAGCAATTTCCATTCAAAGGAATCAACTTCAAGAGAGTATTGAGAATCTTTTTGAAGAATTTGTCAGAGCTTCTGTCCAGATTATTGAAACGCGAGATCCGACGACATCCGGGCACTCGGAGCGAGTGGCTGAACTAACCGTGCGTTTAGGAGAAGAAGCCTCTTCTATTTTATCAGGACCGCTACGAGAAATTTATTTTAGCGATCGCCAACTCCGAGAACTTCGCTATGGAGCATTATTACACGATTTTGGTAAAGTCGGCGTACCAGAAGCCGTGCTAGGGAAACAGAAAAAGCTTTATCCACAACAATTTGAAGCAATTCGCCATCGTTTTGCGATCGCGCAGCGGACAAAAGAAATGGAATGCGCCCAAGCCAAATTCCGCTATTTAC
>DOIX01000266.1:899-1138 GCA_003511885.1 Cyanobacteria bacterium UBA11153 | reverse complement strand
AATTGAACAAACAGATGTCCAAGTCAATCAGCATATTCAAGCCCTCAATTACTACTGGGATTTAATCCGGGAACTTAATGAACCAGATGCTATCCTTAGAAGAGATTCACAAATATTTTCTGAAGAAACTGCCGCTCAACTTAAAGCACTGGCTCAATATACCTATCGCGATATCGATGGTGTCAGCAAACCTCTCATTACTGAAGAAGAGATGGCTCAATTACTAATTCCCAGAGGAA
>DOIX01000266.1:419-632 GCA_003511885.1 Cyanobacteria bacterium UBA11153 | reverse complement strand
CCATGTTACCCATACCTATCAATTTCTCCGACGGATTCCTTGGACAAAACATCTCAAAAATGTCCCCACCATTGCTTACGGACATCACGAAAAACTTGATGGCAGTGGCTACCCCCAAGGCTTAAAACAAGAGCAAATTTCCATCCAAACTCAGATCCTGACAGTTGCAGATATTTATGACGCACTCACAGCTAGCGATCGCCCCTACAAGCG
>DOIX01000266.1:0-203 GCA_003511885.1 Cyanobacteria bacterium UBA11153 | reverse complement strand
GCTAGCGATCGCCCCTACAAGCGGCGCTTACCCGTTGAAACCGCCATCCATATCCTACGACAAGAAGCATCCAAAAACAAAATCAACCAGGACTTAGTTGAGCTATTTGAGCAACGCCAAGTATTCTCAGTCTTAGGTCATACCCTAGGAATTGATAGTCACTCCCTCGCTTGAGGAATTGGGCTAGGGGTTAGGGGCTAGGG
>DOIX01000389.1 GCA_003511885.1 Cyanobacteria bacterium UBA11153 | reverse complement strand
GGATTATTTGATCGGGAGGCTAATGACTAGTGCAGGTGGGCAGAAATAACCCATCAGTTGTGAGCAGGGGAGCAGGGGGCAGGGGAGAAAAAACCAGTTTCATTGATACTGGTGAGAAACTTCTGCCGCGCTGCACTAGTCCCCCTATTTCCTAGTCCCCATTCCCTAGTCCCCATTCCCCAGCCCCTAGCCCCTACAGCGATTCCCTACTCCCTAATCCCTACTCCCTAAACAAATATGGGCGAGCCAAACCAACAGCTACGGAATGAAAATAAACTCGTTACCTTGGGGCGAGTTGTGGAAACCTTACGGGAAGAAGAAAATTCGGATGTTCTCATTGAGACTACTCTAAACTATCTCCATAGCGAGTTTGACTATAACCTAATTTGGATTGGTCTTTACGATCGCCTCGAACATCGGTTATTTGGGAAAGGAGGCTTTACTCCTACAGGCGACACCACTTTACTCAAGCAAAAGTTTACTCTCTTCCCTGGGGATATTTTAGAACAAGTGGTGATCCAACAGCGTCCGGTTGCGATTCCTAACCTCCAACAAGAGATGCGCTCTGGAGAATGGCGCAAAGCGGCAGAATTATTTGGGATTCAGGGTACTATTTTATATCCCTTACGTTGCAAAGACCGTTGTTTTGGGGTGGCTCTGTTAGGATGGCAGGAATGGGGTATTTCCCAAACTCCTGGGGAAAAAGCGCAGTTTTCTTTACTTTTAGGGGGACTGGCGGCGGCATTGTACCAAATTGAGGTAAATTGGCAGCATTCTTCTACTAAACGTCCAGATCGATCTTTATTTCAGGTACTTGATGAACTTTTAGAAGTTCCTACTATACCATTGCGGCTGGATAAATTAGTATCTATGACTCAGGGATTTATTTCACCGAGTCGGACTAATGTTTACTGGTATTCTCCGGAGCGTCGTTATTTTTGGCATAGGGTTGGTAGCAGGCAAACTCTTCATAAATTAGCAGATTTAAGAAGTACAACTGCCGGATTAATGGTGGCAGAAGCCAGTGATTTTTATCAAGCAATGGTAGATGGAAATCCGGTAATTATTGGGGCGGGAAAAAGTATGCTCAAAGCGGAAAATACGGAACGATTGCTGAAAAGATTGCGATCGCGATCTCTTTTAGCTGCCCCAATTCAAGCTCAGGGTGAACTTTTAGGTTTTCTGTCAGTGGAGGATAATCAGCCCCGCATTTGGGAGGAGGTGGAGAGACAATATATTTGTGCGACAGCTAAGTTAATTGGTTTGGTGGTGGCTAATGAGAAAGTGGAAGCGATGCTGGATTTAGCCTTAAATGATATTCATTTTGCGGCTGAAATTGCTCAAACCATGGTTCAATGCCTTGCTAAAGAGGAGGCTTTAAAAAACTGCTCTAAGTTATTGTGTAAAAGGTTAAATGCCGAATATGTAATTATTTTACAACCAGATAAAAGCGGTAATTTTCAACCAATATTCAGTACTCAGCCTATCAATCGCCGCCCCCTGACAATAGCTTTAGCGCCTCTGGAGCCAAAGGATAGACAATGGCTAGGTAGTAAGATAGAATCGGTAATGATTGAAGATTTAGAAGAAAATTTACGACTATCTAAATGGAAAGAATCTTTAATGCAATTGGGAATGCGATCGCTGTTACTATGTCAGATGAACCAACCTAATAACTCCCCAGATGAATTTCGGGATTTTCCCTTTCTGATTATAGGGCATAGTACTCCCCGCACTTGGAACCGGACGGAGAGAGGTTTAGCAACGACAGTAACTCAGCAAATCAATTTACTACTGACTCTCAACCAACATTCAGATGCCGCTAAACAATCATTTATTGTCTATCAAACAATTCAATCTGGCTTATCCCGACTTTTAATAGCCCCATCCAATCCCGTTCAATTTGAAAAATATTGGCTAGAATATTTAACTAATCTTCTCAATTGTCCTTTAGCAGCGATAATTAGTTGGACACCCCAAAATCCTTGGGCAACCGTAACAAATTCTGTAGCAGAAACTTCGCGCTTTGCCCTGTCATCAGATTTAATGATTCCCATTGCGAATAATGCGCCCATTCAAGAAGCATTAGCGACTCGTCATCTTGTCTCTACTTCCGTGGCAGAATTATCCCCTGCAACTCGTAAATCTTTTACTAACTCCCATATCAGTCAATTATTAATAATTCCACTTTATCGAGGTGAAAGTCCCATTACAGATATTTTACTCCTTTGCCATCGCACGGAAAGAGAATTTTCTCCAGATATCTTCCCTTCTCTCGAAACCCTCAGCCAACAATTTACCTGGTTTCGGCATTACCGATATCGCATCCATCAACAAGGGCAAGAAGGCAAAGATTTACAAACCCTCAACTGGTACAAACATCGATGCCTAGAAATTCTCCATCAGTCACTTCGCGACAGCGTTAACTCCTTATTAGATTTCGATGCCATGACAAATGGTAAAGTCGAAAGAGCTAATTCAGGGGATTCAGAGCAGATTACTATCACAGAATTACCAAAACTCCCAACTACTGAATCCAAGACGACAACATTATCTCCCCAACCGCTGCAACAGATGCGGCATCAACAACTCCTCCATCAGCTAGAAGCAACTCTCGCTATGTTAGCCCCCATCCTTAAAAACGAGGAGTGGCAATTAGCCAGCAACCTGGGTGCAATCCCATTCGCCAGTATCCTCAAGCGAGTACTCCATCGGGTAGAATCTCTCTACGAGAAGCGTCAGATTGCTCTCAAAATTCATAAACCTTCCAAATTAAGCGTTTTTGCCGATCGCCTTAAACTAGAATGTATTCTGTTTGAACTATTTCTGATTTTCTGCTGCCAAACTCCACCGAAAACACAGCTTCATCTCTGGTACTCTACCCTCAATCCTCAGTCAAATTCTAACGATGACACCGCTAACCTCAATCCTCCCCCTCCCCAACTCGAATTTTTAATTAGTCCATTTGATTCTCTCACCGATTGCCAAAATGCGATCGCATCGCCTGCCAGAGGCATCCCATCTTCCTCCATCCAGTTTCCTGATAGCATAAATTTGTCTATTTGTCAAGACGTTCTCCGTTCCTGGGGTGGAGATTTAGAATTTTATCTATTGCCAATGGAACAGTATTTGATGCGGTTTTTGTTAAGGTTAGCCAATTGACAGTGGACAGTTGACAGTGGACAGTTGACAACGGGTACATTTGGCACTAATCGCCCTTGTCCCCCTTGTCCCCCTT
>DOIX01000289.1 GCA_003511885.1 Cyanobacteria bacterium UBA11153 | reverse complement strand
AAATATTGACGGTTAGATCCCAAGGGGGGAACTGGACTCAAAGTCCCCCTTTTTAAGGGGGATTTAGGGGGATCCAAACAATCTAAACTCATAACTAGCAACTTGGCTTAAATACCACTTGTTTTCATTATACAAGATTAATGGGTGGGGCTAAAGCCCCTACTACGAACATGACAATCCTCCTCTTTACAATCCATTGCCAATCAAAATAAATGATGCCCAATAATAAGGATGAATAAATTCCTGTGCCATCTTAGACTCGGAATCATCTCGCGGCACTACTCCCAATCCTCTCTCTTCCCCTAAACCGGAATAATCCCCAGTAATTAGGGCAATTTGGGCTTGTCTCAATGCTTCTGCTTTAGTACTATTATTATTAGTTAAAGCCGTATAAAAGCCATTCATTAAAACTTGCGTCCCCCCATCATCTACTGTCCACAAAGATGCCATTGTTGCTTTTGCCCCTGCTTGCTGCATTAAATAGCCAAATCCTAAAATTTCTCGCCCATCTCCTAGTTTCCCACCTAATCCAGTTTCGCAAGCCGAAAGTACGACTAAATCAGCATTACTAAGAGGCCAGGTTTCTACATCGCGGAAATTCGCCCTATCTCCATTACCAAATAAAATAAATGATTCTTCTGGTTGACCTGTAACAAAAGCCGCATGAGTGGCAAAATGGAGGATAGAATAGTTGCTCATTTGAGCTAAGGTTTCCGAAGAGGTGAATTTAGTATCGATGATTTGGGTGGTATTGGGAATTGTATTAGCTATAGTTTCTACTTCCTTCTTGGCAAAGGATAATCCGCTAAAACTAAAGCTGTTTTCACCTATCTGAAAATTATAGTTACCTTGAGTAAATGCTCCGGCTAATATCTTGGGGTTTTGGTCTTTTTTATTTAAGTCGGTGAGACTGAGAGCGGTAATATTATTGATGCGGTATTTCTGGACAAGCCATTGATTACCATCGTATAAAGCTGCGAGAGGAATGTAGCGAAGTTGTCCATCGGGGGCATAAATTATAGTTTTGGTATTAGCTTCTGCGAGAGCAGTTTCTATGGGTTTAATTAGCCAATCGTAGAGTTGTTTCCCTGTAGTTTGGGCTGGTTTGATGGATATTCTTTTGTTTGGTTGAGTTAAGGCAGAACGAAATTCAGTAATCGCGCGATTTAGTTCTTCTTTTTTGACAGCAACGGGGCGACGGATAGGTGGTGCGTAGGGGGTGACGAGGACTAATTCTAATCTGTCATCGAGGATGAGAGGATAGAGAATTACGGCATCTTGTCCTAATTTTTTTAGGTCATCTTGGAGTTTGATTAGGGTTTTAGGATTGAGGTTTTCTCCGCCTGTAGTTTGATTGAGTTGTTGGCTGAGAGCGAGGATTTCGGGTGAGTTGATGAAGTCGAGATATTCTCGGAGAACTTGTCTTTGGGCGGTTTCGATTTCTTGACGGCGTTTTTCTTGTTGGGGGGTGCGATTTTCTGGGGAAATTGTTTGGATTTGCTCCAATTCTTTGCCTAATTGGACTACTTGGGTGAGTTTGGTGTTGTATTGCTCTAAAAGTTGTTTTTCTTGGGGGAGGTAATCGATTCCTTGTGATGTTTGTTCGTTTCCCCGCACGTTGCGGAGGTAGTCGTCTAATTCTTGAACTTTGAGTAAGTCTAGTACTTGTTGGGCTTCGAGTATTCTGTCTTGTTTGAGGAGGAGATTGGCTAGATTGCGATAATTTTCAGCAACTTTTTCAGTATATGACTGCTGAATTTCGTCAGATAGCCCTCGGATATCTCGGCGAATTGCTTCTGTGACATTAACGGATTGTTTGTAGAAAATAATGGCTAACTCTGACTGATTTTGGATCTTGAGAAGGCTACCAATGTTAGCAAGAGTCACTCCCTCCCAATCCTTATTGCCAATTTCTCTGTGAAGAGCTAAGGCTTGTTGATAAGATGCTAATGCTTTAGAGTACTCTTTCAGGTTGGAGTAAGTTATACCAATGTTGGTCAGTGTATTTCCTTGCCCTGCTTTATTTCTAATTTCAGTACGAATAGCTAAAGCTTGGTTATGGAATTCTAGGGCTTTGGTGTAATCTCCACGATTATTGTAAAGACTACCAATACCGTGGAGAACAAACGATTCTCCATACTTGTCATGAAACTCTCGCTGAATTAACAAGGCTTGATCGAAAAACTGTAAAGCTTTATCGTATTCCTTAAGACTTACATAAATATTACCAATACTATGTAAAGTAGTTCCTTGTGATTGCCGATCTTTTATTTCTTTCTCCATCGCTAAAGCTTGCTGGAAAAACTGCAATGCTTTAGTATACTGTCCAAGATTATCCTAAACCAATCCAATATTGTGTAGTATAGATGATTTTACATCTTTATTATCGATTGATTGATAAATTGATGAAGCTTCTTCTAGAGCCTGTAAAGCTTTATAATACTGTCCTAGTCTACGATAAACCGTACTCATGCTATTGAGAATACTTCCTTGATATCCCCGATCATCAACTTCTTTTGCAATTGTAAAAGCTTGGTCGAAAAACTCTAAAGCTTGGCTATATTCTCCAAGATTGCGGTAAAGACGACCAATACTTGCCAAAACCGATAATTCTCCCTGTTGATTGCTAAGTTCTCGCTCAATAACTAAAACTTGCCGATAAAAATCTATCGCTTGGGGATATTGTTTTATAGTTGTGTAAATCGAGGCAATATTGTAGAGAGTATTTCGTACACCCTGTCGATCGCTAAGTTCTTGGCGAATATCTAAAGCTTGACGATAAAAATCTATAGCTTGGGGATATTGATTGAGAACTTGGTAAACTGAGGCAATGTTATCTAGAGTATTTCCTACTCCGTTGAGATCTCCAGCTTCTCTCCGAACAGGTAAAGCTTGGAAGTAAAACTCCAATGCTTTGTCATATTGATCCTGACGCTCGTAAAGTTTGCCTATATTATTTAGTGCCAATCCTTCCGTTGTTTTATTACTAATGTTCCTGGAGATAGTAACAGCTTGTTGATAGGCTTCTAAAGCTTGGACATATTGACCTAAATTAGTATAGGAGAATCCAATCGCGTTAAGAGTGTCACCCGAATGATAGAGATCGCCAATTTCCTGAAAAATAGCTAAAGCCTCTTTAAATTTACCCAAGGCTTCTTGAAAATTTCCACTATTTAATTGCTGCTTTCCCTCTTGATTTAGCTGAAACGCCTCAGCTTGTCTCTCTTCAACCGTTTGCGCCTGAACTACAGTTGGGAGAGAATGAAACATCGGAGGTAAAAGGGGAGATGTCACTACTAGCAGGAAAACTGACAGTAGCAGAATCGCAAATTTGAGAATACCACGATGTAGACGCATAGTCGATTTCTTTCTCAAAGGGGAGTGTGGGTTATTGGGTTAATCCTATATATCTCTGGCGGTGGTTGACTTATGCAAGTTTACATTATATCTTACACTGGAGGCTGTGTTTATGGGGCTGAAGTTGATATATATTTTGCGCTAATCGCCACAAACCGAAAGGGATTTCAATCTCTGGTGCTTGTGCAGGAAAACCAACAAGTTATTCTGGACAAACTGAGTGGTCGCGATCGAACCATATAATATAGTAAACTGATGCTACTCGAAAGCCAAAAATCCGCTTTTTCTCATCTATTCGCATTTCCGATAATTTCACATCTTCAGGTATATTATCTGGCAAAGTTGGATAGTTACTAATCAGTTTATAACCCGTACCAACTGAAGCACCACGTTTTTTCGATCCATGACTTTTAATTTGTCCCCAGGTATAAAGTTCAATTTTCTTTAATCCAGCTAACAAATCGTTGATTTCTGATGATGTCCAGTCAGACAAAAGCCAACGGTTTTTATCTGTATGGGTAAATCTAAAGCTAGGATGCTCCTCATCAGTGCTAATTTGGAGAGGGATTTGGGTTGCTTTATCGGAAATCCGCATTCCCTTTCTTTGTGGAAAAGGTTTCGGGATTTTATTTTGTTTTTTAACCAACTATGCCTCCACGAAATTAGCATAGTAAGATTTCATATCATCATGAGAGATAACATTTGTTGATTGTGCAGCTAAATCTAAACCATGACGAGCATTTAGCCAAGGTTTTTCCGAACAAACTAAGTCTCGGAGGTATTTGGCACTTAATTCTCCATAAGTGTGCCAAACTTCTTCTAAAACTTCTAATTCATCCTCAGTAAATTCGCTGTCAAAATCTGACGGTGGTGGAATATCTCTATCTTGGTAAATTTTATATTCATCCCAAACATCACGGACAATAGGACCAGATACCCAAGCTTCAATATCTTGAGGAAAAAAGGGTTTATTTCTGAAGATTAAGCTCCATGCTTGAGCGTAGTATACTAGCTTTTGCAGCTTCAGATGAGAAATAGTATCGCCTGCTTCGCGATCCAGACGACAGAGAAAGTAACGAGCAATATCAAGAGCGTTTTTCATATTTTTGATTATTACTGCACTATTTGATTATACAACATTAATGGGTGGGGGACTTATGCAGTATCTTTTAAGAAGATAGGTTAATAGGACTTACGAAGTGACTCTAGCAATAGTGGATGGTGCGTTAGCTAGGGCGTAACACACCCTACAGATAGATGCTTTGCGTAAGTCGTTAAATTCGATTAAAATGAAATAAAGGAGGCATAATCTCATGACAGTTGCGATCGCAATCCCCAAAGTATACGATGAAATGATTGAGTTCATCGCTGCGGGAACGACTTCCCAAAGCCTCATCAACTTTCAGTTATCGGATTCAGCCCAAGAGCGTCTAGAAGATTTAGTTTACCGCCATAAAACAGGGGAACTAACCCCAGAAGAAAAAAAGGAACTAGATTATTTTCTCATTCTAGAGCATATCATGACACTCATCAAAGCACGAGCTTATAAATATATTAAAAGCGAGTAGATATTTACAATGGTTCGTCCTTACATCGTGGGTAATTGTCCACCCGTCTTTTTGGAGTGCAGATTTTATAGAATTGTGAACTATATCTGTAGCTGACATTTACTTAAATAATGCAAGTTCCTAGTTACAAATATTGACGGTTAGA
>DOIX01000423.1:21413-32772 GCA_003511885.1 Cyanobacteria bacterium UBA11153 | reverse complement strand
ATCTCCGGGACACGCACTCCGGTAAAATTGTGGACGGGCTTGAAAACGCACGCTCTTCGATCTGGCAATTGAGTCAATCGCGGATCGGAATTCGATGAGGCGATTCCCTCAATTGCCAATTGAGAGTGTCTGCCAACCAATCATCAAGCATATAACCACTAGCACGCCATCAGTCTGTAAGGCGACAAGTAGAAGCAATTAGGAGAGTATAACTGTGTCAAAAAAAACTGTAGCAAATTTATCGGAGTCAGATTTAGCAGGGAAGCGGGTATTAGTGCGGGTGGACTTAAACGTGCCCTTAGATGACAGTGGCGCTATCACTGATGATACTCGCATCCGGGCGACTTTACCCACAATTCAGGATTTAATCTCAAAAGGGGCTAAGGTGATTCTGTGCAGTCACTTAGGTCGTCCCAAAGGCAAGGTAAAAGACAGCTTGCGCCTCACTCCGGTGGCAACTCGTCTCTCGGAGTTACTGGGTCAAACGGTAGTTAAGTGCGATGATTGTATCGGCGATATCGTGGCAGCTCAGATTAATGCCATGAATAATGGTCAGGTAGCCCTGTTGGAAAACCTCCGCTTCTATGCTGGTGAAGAAGAGAACGATCCGGAGTTTACTAAACAATTGGCAGCCCTGGCAGATGTTTATGTTAATGATGCTTTTGGTACTGCCCACCGCGCCCATGCTTCGACTGAGGGTGTTACTCACTACCTGAGTCCTTCTGTGGCAGGATATTTGATTGAGAAAGAACTTCAGTACCTACAAAACGCGATCGAAAATCCTCAAAAACCCTTAGCTGCTATTGTCGGCGGCTCTAAGGTATCTAGCAAAATTGGTGTAATTGAAACCCTGTTGGACAAAGTAGATAAACTACTGATTGGCGGCGGGATGATTTTTACCTTCTACAAAGCCCGTGGTTTGAGTGTCGGTAAGTCTTTGGTAGAAGAAGATAAGCTGGAATTAGCCAAAACTTTGGAAGCCAAAGCCAAAGAGAAAGGAGTTGCTTTGTTATTGCCCACCGATGTGGTGCTGGCTGATAATTTCTCTCCTGATGCTAACTCCCAAACTGTTAGTATTGATGCTATTCCCGATGGTTGGATGGGATTGGATATTGGCCCTGATTCAGTTAAAGTTTTCCAAGATGCTTTGGCAGATTGCCGCAGCGTAATTTGGAATGGTCCGATGGGCGTGTTTGAATTTGATAAGTTTGCTGTTGGTACGGAAGCAATCGCTCATACCATGGCAGATTTAACTAAGAAAGGCGCAACCACAATTATTGGCGGTGGCGACTCTGTTGCTGCTGTAGAAAAAGTGGGTGTGGCAGATCAAATGAGTCACATTTCTACAGGTGGTGGTGCTAGCTTAGAGTTACTCGAAGGCAAGATTCTCCCCGGTATTGCTGCACTTGATGATGCTTAGATATTGGTAAAATGTAGGGTGGAGAATGTCCATTAAAGTTCTATGAATATTTTGGATATTGCCCATCCTACACCCAGCACCTAACTGATTTTTTCGATGAGAACCTGTTTAATTACCTCTAAAGCTGGATGAGATTCTGCTATTTTTATACTAAATTTGTTGCCTTTATTTCCATGAAGAATAATTAAATAAAATTATGATTTCTCCATTTACCTCATAAGGATGTCTCCTAGGCTACAGATCGTTCCAGCACAAGATGTTTAAATCTAATCTAATGGCTTTGAGCAAAGACTTAGATCCTACTTAGTAATTAGGATTTAACAGATTCCCAGCAAATCAAAAGCCTAGCTTTCGTGAGGAGTCCTAGATGCGCGATAGTCTGATACAGATAGGATGGGCGCATCCCCAATCATGACAGTCTTGAGTGGGAAAATATGTGAGGTGTGAAGGTCGATCTAATTAAAATAATCTATTTTTAATCAGGGGTAAAATATGTCAATTAATTATTGTCCTTGTTGCAGAGGGGCTTTACTCCGTCATGTCAAAAGGAAAAATTTATATTGGTTTTGCACTTCCTGTCGGCAAGAGATGCCAGTATCAGGAGTGAAAAAAATACTCCCGTATGACAGTTTAGTCAGTACTTTAGAATCCAAACTTCGACAACCCAAAACTGCTGTATAGTTACCCTTAGATTCCGATAAATCCATAAATCCATTTCTGGATAATTTTGCCAATTCCATTATTACTAAGACTTGTCATCTCAACTAAACCTGGATTCTAGTGTAGTTCTAGCTTCAAACTAGGTAGGAGTTTTTCTAGATTTGCCAATGATTTTTCCTGCCAAGGAATGTCGCTAGATCCCTGAATTAAAACTTTAATAGTTTTCCTTTTCCGCACGCCAATCGCAAACTTGGACAAGAGGCTGATTCCGGAACTATTGAGAAATGCCAATTTTTTGAGGTTCAAGGTAATGCTAGGTGGTTGTTGATTAGCGACATCTTCCAATAACTTGGCAATTGGTTCATATTCTGCTGGGCCACCCAAGCTAAGTTCTCCTTGGAAGGTGAAAGTAACCGATTCTGGATTGTATTGAATGGTGTAGTCTTGGGTTTTAATTTCTTGAAAATCCATTTTTTTGCTTCCCGATCAAAATTTGAGTGAAACGCGATCAAATGCTAGTATACCTGGATCTGGGAGTTACTTAAACCAGCTAGATGGCAATTTGCACTAGAGTTGTAACTGCGATTGCATCTGGGTTGTCTGGCATTGTCTCGAATTTCCAACCAATCTTAGCACCATAGTCATTAATCATTGTCAGCAATCCTAATCCAGATGAGCCGTCCTCTGCTTCGGCACTTTTTTCAATCTGCTGGATATAGAGTTCTTTAGGATCGGAGGAAAGAATTCTTTTGATGAATATTTTGAAAGAATCTGCCATTTCTGGCTTGACAATATTCATCGCTAAAATTACAGCGATAACCTGAATATTTTCAACAAAATGGATGCCAAATTTTACTTTGTAGCTAAAATCATCCTCATGAAATTTCATGGCATTTTCCAGTAATTCATTGGCAACATATATGACAGCACCTTTACTTTGTTTAATCAGGTTTTGCTGCTCTGGATCGTCATCATTCACTGGGAGAAAGTTAGAGAAATAATCAGCGATAAAATGAGCTGATAGTCGGTTATTGCGCCAGCGTCGCACAATCGGGAGGGAGCTGGGGGTAAAGGTAAGTTCAAGGGAATCCTGTTCAGGTGGAAATTCAGCAATGAAGTCTCCAAAGATTTCTGTCATCTGTTTTCCTTTTCTAAGTCAATACATTTTTGCCACTTCACCATTATCCTTATAGATTATTATACATTTTGTAGGGATCGCAGTTAATTAGATCGCCAACTCCTCATCCTTGAGTTTCATCACCACCAAAGTAATATCATCAAACACCTTGTTTTCTCCAATAAATTCCCGGAGGTTAGCAATCGCGGCTTCTTTAATTTCTATCGCACTCAAATGCCAATTTTCGGAAACCACTCCACAGAGTCTTTCCATCCCGTAGAATTTTTTCTCGATGTTTTCGGCTTCCGGAATGCCATCTGTGTACAAGACGACTCCATCCCCTGGTGCTAATTCGACAGTTGTCTGGCTAATAAAATCAGCAATTTCGGCATCTAACCCAATGGGAAATCCCAAATCTAGAGTTTCAATCCGCTCTATTTTACCACCTTTTCTCACGACAATAATTTCTTCATGTTGACCGCTGATACTGATGATACCATCAGCATAGTTGAGGAGAGCTAGTGTCAAGTTTTTGTCAGAGTTCATCCGCTGGACGTTTTTATAAATAGTGCGATTGAGAGTATCTAAAAAGCGCACTGGATCTCCTTCTTTAATTTCCTGAAGAGTCCGGACTGCTGTTTGAGTCATTACCATCAAAATTCCGCTTTCGAGTCCATGCCCCGTGACATCACCGATGGCAATAGTGACAATGCCATCCATATCCAGAACATCGTAGTAATCTCCACCTACTTCATTTGCAGGCTCCATAAATCCGGCAATATCTAATTTTTGAATTTCTGATAATTCATCTTCCTTGGGCAAAATTAATTGCTGCATTTGTTTGAGGAGATCCAGTTCAGCACTCAGGCGAATATTTTCAGATTTGAGTCTTTTATTGAGGTCAGAAATTTGCTCATTAGCTCGAGCTAGTTGGGCTGTACGTTGTTTAACTTTGTCTTCTAGAGTTTGATAGAGTCGAGCGTTTTCAATGGAGATAGCAGCTTGGGAAGATAGGATATTTAAGAGTTCCAACCTGTCTCTAGTAAATGCACCTGTTGTCAGATGGTTTTCTAGGTAAAGAATACCAATTGTTTTCCCTTGGTGTTGAATGGGCAGACAGATGACTGATTTCGGTTGGTGTTGAATAATGTAGGGATCTGCCGCAAATGTCGCGTCATCACTCATATTATTAATTACTAAGGTTTCTGAGGTATGCCAAACATAGTTGATTGCCGAAACTGGCACGGTATTACTTCGAGAAATTGGGACAATTTCCCGATTTGATTCTTTTCCTAAGCCTTGAGCGTAAATTTCCAATTCACCATCTATTTCTAAAATAAAAACTGCCTGGGAAGCGCCCGCATGTTCCCGGACAATATTCATCAAAGTTGAGAGTAATTGAGAGAGATTAATTTCTCCTGATAGGGCTTGAGAAGCTTTAATAACTGTTGCTAAGTCTAGTGAATCGTACATTTCTGTACCAGTGGAAGTCATGGTGGCAGTCATTGTCTGGGCAATGGTTTTGCCAGGGATGATGTTGATTTTTTCGGTAAGAATGGAGGCAAGTAGTTGGGGATAGCGTTTTTCTAAGTCTTCAACTTTGGCTTTTGCACCCCAGTGGGAATAGGCGTAGTAGGCATCAGTTAGGTAGACTTGGGCAATTTTCTCTTTGCCCCAAGCAAGGTAAAATTTGGCAGCGATTTCGTTAGCGAGTGCTTCCTCGTTAGTATACTCGTTGTCTCTGGCTCCCGCAATCGCGCGATCGTAAGAGTTTATGGCTTCGATAAAATTGCCTAAAACCCGATGCTTTTCGCCTTCCACAAGGTCAAATTTATGCAAATGATTCATCGGGGCATTATCTGCCCATTTTTGCATCTTTTCTTGGTTACTTGTCACTTTTTGGAGCAGGGTATCTGCCTCACTTTGAGAGACATTTGGATATATGGCTAGTCTTGTCAGAGAATCATAAAAATGAAATACAGGTATATTAAATAATCCCGTGGCACCGTCTAAATATAGTTCAGCTTTAGCTGCATTTTCCAAGGCTTGCGGATAATCATCAAACAGATAACAGAGAATTAATTTGTGGCAATAAAAGTAGTGAAGTCCCAGTCTATCATTAGCAGTTTGATCCAGGGGTAGCATATTCTCTTCATTGTATGCCTTACCCAACAAACGGCTGGGATCTTCTGTACTGAAGAGTAAGTTAATGACAGCTTGATGAAATATTTGAGTGTAACTCAAGACTGCTTGTTGCTTAATTTGAGCTAGGGCATGACCGTAGGTAGTCATCTCTTTTTCTACTTCTGTTAGTTGCTCGCCGCTGAAATATAAATATTCACATTTATTCATTGCTGCATAGCTAGTAAATTCTAAATCTCCAATTTCTAATCCAGTTTGATATGCTTGTTGAAAAATTGGAAATGTTTCTCTAATGTGAGTTTTCCAATGGAGTGTGAATACTGCTACCTGGACAAAAGTTTTCGTTTTAAGTTCTTTGGCATTCAGTTTTTCTACCAAATTTAAAGCTAATTTACCAAATTGATAAGCGACTTCAACGTCTTGAACTACTGCATTTAAAATGGCAGCGTAATTGGCATAACCAAAGGCGGAGAAAGAGGCATTACCATAGTTAATTGATAAATTCACCTGTTGGCACGGAATTAAGGGTAATAAGCTAGGGGCAGCAATATAAATAGGAGAAAACATACTCGATAGCATCCGCATCGCTGCTAACTTGGTAGGATCCTTCATTGCAGGTAGATTAATTAACTCCTCTATCTTCTTCCCCTTTAAAGCAGTAGAGGTTTCCTCCATTCCCCGCTGAATATCCAAAGATGTGGGCGATTCTGGTAGCACTACACCGAGTAAATTTAGGACTTGCAAGCCAATTTTTACTGCTGATAATTGTTTGCCCTGTGCCATGCAGGTGTGGATTTTTACTTCGTAAATTTTGATTTTGTCAAGGATATTTTTGGCTTTTTGCAGGACAATATTTGCCCATTTTCCCATTAACTCAAAGTCGGTACTCAGGTACGCTGTTTCCACTCCTGATTCATAAATTGCTAGGGTGAGATTATACTGAGTTTCCCATGAATTGGGATTGAGAAGATCCATGGCTGTCGTTAAATATTTTTGCGCCGCACTATATGCAGTCGAAGATTGAGCTTTTCTGCCAGCAATTAGATTTAACTGTGCTAGTTCATCTCTTTCTGTTTGACTATCGATTAATTCTATCCCGATATTTAATTGATTGACAATATCAAAAATCCGCTCTCCTCTTTCCGTGAAAGGAGTATTATTTAATAGCAGTCTGCCAATTTGTAAATGTGTAGATTTTTTCCGATCTTCTGGAATCAGAAAATAGGCAGCTTGCTGAACGCGATCGTGAAGAAATTTATAGGGTACTATGGATTGATGATTAGCGAGCGATGACAGGGAATCGTTAATTGCAAATTCCTCTGAGTCCTGATACAATGTGTAAAGATCGCTGATGGGGACAATTAGCCCTTCTTGTAAGCCTCTCCATAAGTCAGCAGCCGTTGAGGATAAGGATTTTTCAGAGACGATAGCGAGTGTATCTAGATCGAATTGATTGCCAATACAAGCTGCTAGTTTCAATACATTTTGAGTGTTTTCGGGTAACTTTTGTAATTGATTGGACATAAATTCAACTACATCATCGCTAATTGATAATTCTCTAATTTTGGCAATGTCGCACTGCCAATAGCCCAGATTAAAATCAAAGATAATTAGGCCATCTTCATAGAGAAACTTGAGAAATTGATTGCTAAAAAATGGATTACCTTTAGTTTTTTGAAAGATCGTTTCTGTCAGTGGATTAGCACTTTCCGGAGGACAGGATAGAGTATCAGCAATCAATCTGTTCAAGTTGGGGAGATCCAGGGGGGCTAGGGTAATTTGATTGACTTTTGCGGAAGCTTTGCGAATCTCTTCTAATGTCAGGAGTAAGGGATGTCCTGGAAAAACTTCATTATCTCGATAGGCTGCTAGGAGGAGTAGATAGCGAGTATCTATATCGCTGAGGAGCAACTGCATTAATTTGAGAGAAGCTGAATCTGCCCACTGCAAATCATCAAGAAAAATTACCAAGGGATGGTTAACTGTTGCAAATACCCAGATAAATTTTTCAAATAGTAAATTGAAGCGATTTTGGGCTGAACTTCCCTCTAATTCGGGAACGGGTGGCTGCTTGCCAATTACAAGTTCTAACTCAGGGATAACATCAATAATTACTTGGCTATTTTCTCCCAAAGCTGATAAAATTTCCCTGCGCCATTCCTGAATCATATCGCTACTTTCAGTCAGGATTTGTCGGATTAAATTTTGACAAGCTTGCACCCAAGCTGAAAAGGGAATATCGCGCTGAAATTGGTCAAATTTACCTTTGATAAAGTAACCACGTTGGCGGACAATCGGTTTGTGAACTTCATTGACAACGGCGGTTTTGCCAATTCCAGAAAAACCAGCTACTAGCACCATTTCACTAGTGCCATAACTAATCCGCTCGAAGGCGGTTAATAAGGTAGCTACTTCGGTTTCTCTTCCGTAAAGTTTTTCCGGAATGATAAATCTTTCTGAGATATCTCTTTTCCCTAAATCAAAGGAATTAATACTACCGTTATTTCCTAATTGTTCTAAACATTTTTCTAAGTCATGTTTGAGTCCAAAAGCTGTTTGATAGCGATCTTCAGCAGTTTTTGACATCAGTTTGAGTAGGATGTCATTTAATATGAGCGGTATCGTTAAATTGATTTCAATCGGAGGAATTGCTTGGCGAGCAATGTGACAGTGAACTAACTCCATCGGATCGTTAGATTGAAAAGGGAGTTGTCCGGTTAGTAATTCGTAGAAAGTTACTCCTAATGAGTAAAAATCAGTCCGATAATCAATCCCCCGATTCATCCTGCCAGTTTGTTCCGGAGATATATAACCTAGGGTTCCTTCTAGGATTTTGGGATTTTGGATTTCTTGTTCCTCTCTGGGCAATAGGGATGAAATACTAAAATCAATTAGTTTAACTTGTTTAGTTTGGGGGTTAATCAGAATATTCTGTGGTTTAATGTCTTTATGAATAATCCGGTGATGATAAAGTTCTTGGAGGGTGGTGACAATTTGAATAGCAATGGCGAAAAATTCTGGGAGATCTGTTAAACTGATAGCTTCTCCATGGAGGTAGTAATCGGCTAGAGAAATTCCTCCAAAATCCTCCATTACTAGGGCAAAACCATTCCGATATTTTTCCAGACTGAGATGCTTGACAACTCCCGGTAAATCTAGATTTTTGGCAATAGCGTACTGATGGCGGAATTGAACTAATTCATTAAAAGTTGGATAGTCAGATTTAAGTACCTTGAGAACAACAGGTTTTTCATCTGACTCAGAAATTCCTCGATAAACCTGAGTGCGGGAACCAGAGTAGAGTTGTTCGGTAATGCGATAGTCAAGAATTTTCATGATATTTTTTCTCTCCAAGTTTCAATTTAATTGTTGAGGTAGTAATAGAAGTTGATGGTTACAAATATTGACGGTTAGATCCCCCCTACCCCCCCCTTAATAAGGGGGTAACTTTTAATATAGTGGCACTCTGAGTAAGAAAAACCAGGATTGACCTTACGGCAATATTTTAATTTTAAACATACAATTCTGTCACTTTTTGAGAAACTGCACAAAAATCAATGTCAGGAATATGTTCTGATAATTACCATTAATTACTATAGTAAAAGTGGGTAGCAAGTCTAGGGCGTGTTGTCAAACCCATCTGGGGAAAGGATTCGGAGAGAAAACCTTGGGTTTCACCGATGACTTATCGCCCCCGCGCTAACGCCCCCACTCCATTCTCCATTCCCTAGTCCCCATTCCTCATATATGGCTTGTATCTTAGCAATCGAAACCAGTTGTGATGAAACCTCTGTCGCCATTGTCTGCGATCGCAATTGTGTGAGTAATGTAGTATCATCCCAAATTGCCATCCATCGCCAATATGGCGGTATTGTACCGGAAGTGGCATCTCGCTCTCATGTGGAAACGATTAACGATGCGATCGCGCAATCCCTGACTGAGGCAAAATTAGACTGGAGTGACATTGACGCAATTGCCACTACCTGTGCCCCCGGCTTAGTTGGTGCGCTACTCGTAGGCTTAACCGCAGCCAAAACTCTGGCAATTATTCACCATAAACCCTTTCTCGGCGTTCATCATTTGGAAGGCCATATTTACGCATCCTATCTCAGTCAACCAGACTTAGAACCACCATTTTTATGTTTGCTGGTTTCTGGCGGTCATACTAGCTTGATTTACGTGAAAGACTGTGGTAAATATGAGATGCTGGGCGCAACTCGTGATGATGCAGCGGGAGAAGCCTTTGATAAAGTGGCGCGGCTGTTAAAATTAAGTTATCCCGGCGGCCCGATAATTGATAAATTAGCCAAAGAAGGGAATCCCAAAGCCTTTAAATTACCAGAAGGTAAAGTTTCACTGCCTAGTGGCGGGTATCATCCCTACGATTCGAGTTTTAGTGGATTGAAAACAGCCGTATTAAGGTTAGTCAACCAATTGGAAGAAGAGGGTGGCGAGTTGCCCGTCAAAGATATTGCTGCTAGCTTCCAGGATACCGTAGCGCGATCGCTAACGAAACGGGCAATTAATTGTGCCTTAGATTATGGATTGAATACTATTGCCGTTGGCGGTGGGGTAGCTGCCAATAGCGAATTGAGAAAACAGATGGAAGTAGCAGGAATGAGTCATAATTTGCGAGTATTATTTCCGCCTCTGAAATATTGTACAGATAATGCGGCGATGATTGGTTGTGCGGCGGCAGATCATTTTAATCGGGGACATGTTTCGCCCCTGACTTTAGGGGTAAAGTCGCGTTTGGCGATTACTGAGGTAATGGAACTTTATTTGTAATGGAGCAAAGGATGTGGATTTGGTATTATGGTATGGTAGAAATTGATCCAAATGTTGTTGTCCAGTTTTGAAGTAGCCAATATGCTTTTAAAAGAGCTGATTATCCAGGAACTCGATCAAGCCTCAGAATGGTTATTAGCTGAAGTTTGAGACTTCCTGAAGTTTCTCAAGGCGAAATCTCGGCAAGAGACACTTGAAGTAAGCCTACTGAGTGAGTCTTCTTTGCAAAAGGATTGGTTATCTCCAGAGGAGGATGAGGCTTGGCAAGATTTGTAAAAGGGGATGTGGTGGTTGTCCCCTTTCCATTTTCAGATTTGACTCAAGCAAAACGCCGTCCAGCATTGGTGATAGCAGTTTTGCCGGGAGATGATGTTATTCTATGCTAGATTACAAGTCGGACAGTAACAGATCAATATGCAATTGCGATTGAGATGGATGACTTTAGTACAGGTAGTCTCAATCAAGTAAGCAATATCAGACCCAATCGGTTATTCACGACTGATAAGCAAATTATTTTGTACAAAGTGGGGCAACTGACTTCTGAAAAGTTTGATGAGGTTATTGATAAGATATTTGAAATTTTGCAAACCTAAACTATTTCGCCATCACCACTACGATTCAGAAACCGGGTTTCTTTTGGCAAACCGCTCAAATTTCACAGGCAGCACTTACGAGAAACCCGGTTTCTAGCAATACTGAATCGGTTTTCTAGATGTAGGGTGCGTTATGCGATAGCTAACGCACCATCCAAGGGAGTTAGTTTGAACATTTAGGAATATCCTTGTCCTGACTTTAACTGATTGACGTAGGTTTTGCGCAAGTTATAAATTATCCGCTTCTGGAAAGCTTCTACATTCCAGACTTGCATCTCAATGATGACGGTAGTTTCATCTGCTAATACTGCCCTCACATCTAGATAGCTATCCTTTAAATCCACTGTATTTGCCGGGTTATAAGGGTCGATGATTTCTAAACTCTTGATTACCTCATTCCCTGAGTAGATGATGGCATTGAGGAAAGAAATTAGGATATCGTGACTTTAATCTGAGGCAAAGATTTTCTTGAATGCAAAGTCGGTTTTGGGGCTAATGAATCTCATATTGCTAAATAGGTAATGTCTTTACTTTTATCATAACTTAATTTCATTAAAGCTTGTGCTGGTACCAAATTACTCCAACAATATAGCAATCCCAAATCATTTGTGGCAATTTTGAAAACTGCGATCCTTGCTC
>DOIX01000423.1:19392-21209 GCA_003511885.1 Cyanobacteria bacterium UBA11153 | reverse complement strand
AAACTGCGATCCTTGCTCTGACTGGGTTTCAAGCCGTGCACTTGTTACAACTCATTTAGGATTGCTATACTAGATATAAAAAATCCCCCTAACTGGGATTTAGGGGGAATCGTCTTTAACCAAACACTCTAGCCCCCAACCCTTAATCATCCCAACCTGATGTAGTTGTGGTACTAGTATTATTAGAATTAGGATCGCCATTCCAAGGTGCAAATAGTGGCAATAAAAGCAATCCCGGTATGGCAGCAATGATGCTAATCGCGAAAAACCAAGGCCAACCTGTAGCTTTGGCTAACTGTCCAGATGGTGCTACTAATATATCTCGACTTACTGCCATAAAACTGGATAGCAAAGCATACTGAGTAGCTGTAAATCGATGGTTACAAAGACTCATTAAAAAGGCGACAAAAGCAGCAGTACCTAATCCAGAACAGAAATTTTCAATATTGATGGTTAACACTAATAGGAAATAGCTTTTACCAACTCCAGCTAACAACCAGTAGGCCAAGTTACTTGCAGCTTGCAAAATCCCAAATACCCAAAGGGAACGATTAATCCCAATTTGACTGAGAATTGCGCCCCCTGCTAAAGTCCCGACAATTGTGGCGATTAATCCCATCCCCGTTTGAATTGTCCCAATATCAGTTTGGCTAAAACCAATATCTAGTAAAAAGGGTGTGGATAAACTACTAAGTAGAGCGTCCCCAAATTTGTAGAGGATAATAAATAGTAAAATGAAGATCGCCTGGAGTTCACCGGATCTAGTGAAGAATTCTTGAAAAGGTAGGATTACTGCTTCAGATAAAGATTCCGGTGGACGAAATGCTTTTGGCTCCGGTGTCAAAATAGAAGTAACTATCCCTACTACCATTAATATTGACATTAATAAGTAAACCATTGGCCAGGGAATTCGATCTGCTAAAATTAAGCCAAAAGATCCTGCGACAATCAAAGCAATCCGATACCCTAAAACAAATACCCCTGCACCTGCACCCATTTCATGTTTTTCGAGAACATCGGTGCGGTAAGCGTCAGCAGCAATATCTTGAGTGGCGCTGAAAAAAGCGATAAAAATGGCATTGATAGCAAAAAATTGGATCGCAGTACCGGGACGTTGCAATGCCATCCCTGCGATCGCTAATAATAACCCACCTTGGGCTAAAAGCAGCCAACCTTGCCGCCGCCCCAATAACGGTGGTATATATCGATCTAGTAATGGCGACCAGATAAACTTGAGAGAATAAGGTATCCCGACTAAGCTAAACCAGCCAATTGCCGCTAAGTCAACTCCTTCTATTTTCATCCAGGCTTGCAAATTCTTACTGCTTAAGAAAAAAGGCAATCCGGAGGAGAAGCCCAGAAATAATAGGGCTGTCATCTTGCGGCTTTGAAAAACTTTGAGCGAGTTAAGAGACGACTGTATGATATCCACGCAGTTGAGAAAGATTAATATTGCATCCTGTTATCTTGCCACAATTGAGGCAATGAGAAATGGGGAGTGGGGAGTGGGGAGTAGGGAGAGTGGGTGCGATATAGCAGTACAAATATAGATTAGGACATTCTTTTTGGGCTTATTCCCCCCTTATTAAGGGGGGCAAGGGGGGATCAAAACGTCCTAATCTCAACCCGTAGTGCGATAACCTTTGATTCAACACTAATCATCCCATCGCCGTCGGATTCGGTGCTTAGGGGGAGATTTGTGGGGCACAATCCCCTGAAGAGTTTTTGTCGTGCCTAATTTCTCCCTGATTAAGGGGGCTTGGGGGCATCTATAGCAGTTGACAGTTGATAGTTGATAGTTAGGGCTTGCTGTATAA
>DOIX01000423.1:12118-18998 GCA_003511885.1 Cyanobacteria bacterium UBA11153 | reverse complement strand
CTTTTTCAGCAAACCCTAGTTATTTGATGAATATCAAACCCCATATCAAGTAAGGCTTCAAGGCTCTCTTCATGATATCCTAACTGTCCTAACCGATATGGCGATTGCTATATCGCAACTACCACATCCATATTGACAATTGTCAACTGCTATACTTTGTTAAACAACCCCTCTAATTTCAAGACAATGCCTCCTGCTGTTTTCCTCCAAAATGTTCGCAAGCATTACAATAAAGTCCCGGTTGTCAATGACATCTCTTTCTCTATTGAATCTGGAGAAATGTTTGGTCTTCTCGGTCCTAATGGTGCAGGAAAATCCACGACAATTAGGATGATAACTACTTTAACTAAACCCAGCCAAGGTACTATTGAAATCGAAGGCTATGATGTAGTAAGCCAACCTTTAGCAGTCAAGCAAAATATCGGGGTTGTCTTACAACAAACTAGCGTGGATATAGATTTGACTGTTTGGGAAAATATGGAATTACATGGAAGATTGCACCATATTCCTAATCCTGAACGGAAGCGCCGTATTAGTCAATGGTTAGATTATGTAGAATTATCGGAACGTCGAGATTCTCTGGTAAAAACTTTATCTGGTGGGATGAAGCGTCGCTTGCAAATTGCCAGGGCATTATTACATCAACCCAAGATTTTATTTTTAGATGAACCCACCGTGGGATTGGATCCTCAAACCCGTCGCCGAATTTGGGAAATTATTCGGGATTTGAATCGCCAAGGGATGACAATGTTACTTACTACTCATTATATGGATGAGGTGGAATATTTGTGCGATGCCTGCGGCGCTGGAAAACCAGGACGCATCGGGATTATGGATAGCGGTAAGCTCATTGAATTGGGGACTCTTCAGGATTTTAAGTCGCGACATGGGGAAGGTTTAGTGATGAAACAAGTGGATGAACGATTTGAGTATAAGTTTTTCCCCACTTTGGCAGATGCTAATGCTTATTTGGATAGTTTAGATGATAAGACAGGTATGATGGTTCGTCCTTCTAATTTGGAGGATATTTTTGTGGAAATTACGGGCAGGCAGTTGGATTGAAAGATAAGCAACATCTCTTTTAACAAAAAGGAGGCAAGGAACGATCCAAGATATCTAATTACTTAACAAGTATGACCAAATATTTTTCTTGAATACTCTAATACTTCCTCATTTTTTAATAACTCTTGATAATTTGGATCGTTCTCAAATCCTTTATATCGATTAAGAACATCCATTTCGCTTGCTTTGCCGTCAAATTCTTTTCCTTCAAAAGAACTACCTCCTCCCTGCCCTTTGACTTGATTGATTCCCGCATCAGAAAACTGAAATTCTAGTTGGGATGCAAGTTGCTTTCTATAATCCGGATCGATAAACCACTGATTATAATTAATGCAGACTTTCTGATTTTTAAAATAATCTGTCTCGCCTAAATATTCCTTAGCATATTCAAGCCAAAGATCGAGTACTGTTTGGCTATTGTCTTTTACTTGCATGTAGTTTTTCTTGATTCTACTAGCTAAAAGATTGAATGGATCTCTCAAGATAATTATATCATATATTGTTTGACTTTTTCCTAAATACAAGTCATGATTTTTTTGATTTTTTGTATTAGTAATAAGCTCAAGACTATAATCTTCGTGGCTGTAAATTAAGCAATCTTTTTTAATGAAATTACCCAAAGCTTCTCGTCTAAGATGCTCTCTTGGATAGTGTTTATATAGAAAACGGTAAGGATTTTCTGAAACTGGAATATTGTTAAGATGCCATACCTCACCAGTATGTTGTTTTCTGATCCAGTTAATAATTGCATGATTGCCGCTGCGTTTGAGTCCAGCAACTCTAATTTCTTTTTCGTTAACTATTTGGGATAAGATATGTTTTTTTGTAACTTTTCTCAAGAGATCGTGTACTTCATATTTAAAGTCCCGTTTGGCAGAGCGAAGTAAATTGAGAATATTCTCCTGATAATTGTTTTGTTTCACAAGCGAGTCCCTATTGATGAACGTGAACTTATTCCGATATCTTAACGAGTCTTTGTCCTCACTGTTAATACCTGGGGCGGTGTGGAATCTGGCGGGTAAACCAAATCTACATTAACTTCTCGCTCCATTCCCGGTGGCAGATTTAAAGTGACTAAAGGTTCCCCCTTTTGTCCCCGTCGCTGCAGTAAATGGATGTAGCGGGTTTGTTTTTGTCCTTTGTCGTCTTCATAACTTAATCTCACTGTACCGCGAAAGAAGATTTGGTTGGATTGTGGATTTAAAAATAGCAGTCTATCTGTACCTCCTTCATCTTTTAATGGGGTTTGGAGGGATACTGTGACTGTCTGCGGTTGAGGGGTGGTATTTTTGAGTGGTAAGGTTATATTATATTCTACCCCATAATTACTGTGAGCAAAATATGCCGTATCCGGATAGCGGGCTAACATATTTGCACTTTGAATTTGTCCGGTACTCAGGGTAATTAAATGGACAGTACCGATAACATAAGAAAAGGCTTGACCTGGATCGGGAATTCTCAGAAAATCCGATCCGGGATTATCGGTAATTTTGGCTAACCATTCTGTTCCTTGGGATACCCCGGCAACTCGACCAAAAACTGTGGGTTCTTGAGGCGGATATAAAGGAGTGGGTGTGAGATTTCGGGGTTGGGCAAGTTCCCCTTCAATTAGTAAAGCTTGCCATTCGGCTAAGGTAGGTGGGCGGAAATTTCCGCTACTATTACGAGGTGCTTTCATGGCAAGATTAGCTAGATAAACTTTACCATTACTTTGCAACCGCATCATGGTGGAACGACCATTAGAAGCGGGTGCTTGTTTGATGGGAATGGGTTGATTCATTAAGATCTGAGTTTCCCCTGGTTTCAAGACTATTTGAGTGGGAAAATTGGCGTTTCTCACACCTCGCAGGATATCTCCCATTGTCCGACTTCCTGGGCCTGAGTATACATTGCCATTCGGGTTTTCTACGATATCGGCTAAGGGAATAAAAGGAGCATCTGGTGTGGAAAGATAAGTAGCAGCTTGTAAGATATCTATGGTAACTGGTTGGTCTGTAGGATTTTCGACGATTAATCCTTGGTAAAGTGGACGGGTTTGGTCTTGAGTTTCCGCCCTAGCAATATGATGGGTGAAGATATCGAATCTCCCTTCAAAGGCAAAGTTGAGATGGGCTGAGTAGACGAGTTTATTTTCTCCCGGAAAGGTAGAGAGTAAAATACCATCGGTTTCGACTAATTCGGGATAATTACTATTAAAAGTAGGAATAGTATTAAGCCCACCTGGTAAAGCCCGCACCTCTTGGGGTTGGACTTCAACTCCAGCAATATATTGAGGGGGAACAGTATAAATATTTAAAGCCCTACAGATTAAAGCCGCCACTTCGCCACGGGTAGCGCGTTGATTTGGTCGCAGTTCCTTTATATTGGGATAATTGACGACTAAGGTATTGACAGCCGCAGTTGCGATCGCATTTACTCCATATTGGGGAATCTGTGCCGCATCGGTAAAATATTGTCTTAGTATATTGGTGGGATTATTTGGTATGGCGTAATTCATCGCCCCTGCCATTACCCCAATTGCTTGGACGCGCTCAATAGCTTGGTTGGGCTGGAAAAGTCCGCCGGGATAACCGGAAAAAAAGCCTCGTTGATAAGCGTCGCCAATAGCGCGATGTCCCCAGTAATTTGTCGGTACATCGTTAAATGTTGTTCCCTGTCTTTTGATTGGGGCATTGGGAAAAGCATTAAGCATTAATACGGCAAATTCAGCACGAGTAATCGTCGCGTTAGGGCGAAAAGTACCATCAGGGTAACCTGTTACTAATTTCCGGGGTGTCATTTCTTTAATGCAGTTGTTTGCCCAATGGGTTTCTGTATCAGAAAATGCTAGTACCTTGGATGGATAGAATAGAGCGGTAATCAGGATAAATTTGGCAGTTGGGAGGTAAAGTTTTTTGAGCATTAATCATTTTGGGTATCAAGAGACTAGTCAAAATTATGATACCATTTTTATTGACAGTATAGAGCGGACAGTGGACAGTGACTCAGATTAGCCTCCTGTTAATTGTCAATTGTCCAAACTAGAGTAAGGCTCGTAACATTTGTTTACAGAAGAAGATCGAGTCGTAAACCCGGTTTCTGACCTCTTCTCGTGTCAGTCCTGTCTGTGTTAAACTGGTAGGAGACTTTTGATGATTGTACTCAAAAACTGAACGGTTACGGGAACCGAAGAAGAATGACCCAAGTAAATGTTGGTAAAAATGAAGGAATTGAGTCGGCACTGCGTCGATTTAGACGGCAGGTTTCCCAGTCGGGAATTTTCGCGGATTTAAAGCGACTGCGGCACTTTGAAACTCCGCAGGAAAAACATAAACGGAAAGCCATCGCCAGACGGCGGCAGAAGCGTTTTCGCCGTCAGGAATCCAATTCCCCAATGGGTTAATTTCTCAATTTGAGATTTGAGAGGAAAAATCTCAAATCTCGAATTGCCTAAAATTCATAATCGACCTCAAAAATTTCAGTATATTCAAAGTTATTGGGGCTAGGCTTAACCAAATCGTAGCCAACACCGCCTAACTCCACGAAATCGCGATCGCAATCTGGTTTAGGTGAATTATAAGTCAGAACATATTCCTTGCCAATATACCTTTCCATCTCCTCAGCCACCTCACCCCGCCACTGCGTCTTTGTCACTAAAATAATCAGTTGATTAGCTAATTTGGGCAAAGTCTTGGCGATTTGTCGGCGGTATATTTCATCCAAACTGCCAAAGGGAGAATCCATCACCATCGGAAAAGTGCTACTATCAGGTCCCATGAGTGCAGTTGATTGAATCCACTCCCGTACTCGATCGATAATACCACCAATAAAAGACAAACTGAGGATCTGATTTTCTCCTGTAGATGCTGCTACTATAGTCTCATTTCCTCCTGTATTTTCCACTAAATTAAGTTCATATTTTTCACTAAGTTTAGGCAAGTAAGGTGTAAAAGAAATTGAAGTAAAAATTTCTGCCACCCGCTTCTCCAGAGACTTGCGAAATTGATCCTCTAGTCTTAATCTTACCTCGCTTAACCTATCAATACTATCCTGAGTCGCTGCAATTCTTCGCTGTGCTAACTCTTGCTTGCTTTCATTCATCTTATGCTTGGCAATCTGCTTAATTTTTACTTCTATGTCTATTTTTATCCTCTCAATTTGCTGACGATTAGCACCTTTTTCCAGAGTTAAATCTCTAATCTTTTCTTCTATTTCATCCAATCGTTTTTGTAACTCCATAATATCTTCATCAGGAAAAGTCCGCAATTTCTTCTTAATATCATCTAGTTGTGTCTCAATCCGAGAAAGTTGGGATCTACTTTCCGTAATAATACCCTGTTGTTTATCCACATCCTGCCAAAATAATCTTCCTTGCTTGTCAATTTCCTCCACTTTAACCCCCAGGCGAATTGCGGTTTCCTCCACATCCGCCATGCCCGCCTTATCTAACCAAGAAGCTACATGTTGATGAGCATCGCTTCCCTCAATTAATTCTGCCCCACAAATACAACGTTTTCTCTCCAACAAATCCCCAATAAATTGTTGCTTAATCCCAATCGGTAACTCTCCTCGAGAACGTAATTCTTCTATAATTAAACGAAATTCTGCCGTTTTTGACGAAAGTAAAACTGTATATGCTCGTCCAGATATTGCCTTTTTTAATTCATCTTGCGCCTCCTTAATTCGCTCTCGCATTAGTTTTTCTTGTCCTTGGAGTTCATCTCGAAGCAGTTGTAACTCCTGCGCACCACCAAGTTCTAATAAACGCTCGCCAATGGTTCTTTTCAAATCATTTTGATACGCTAATTCTCCATCTATTTCTTCTTGTCGATTTGATATTCTCGTAATTTCTTGTTCTAACTTCTCTTGTTCCTTAAGCATTTTCTGCGTTTCTGCATCCCCAATTAATACTAACTCAGCCTCCAAAGTTTTTTTCGCTTCTTTCAAATGTTTAATTGCCCGATTCAAAACCTCCACTCCCAGCAAAGTTTTAGTAGCTTCAGCAATTTCCGCCTTCTTGTCGGAACGAACAATTTGCTCAATCCTTTCCCCATCAAAGAAGAAATATTGATGCAAACTACCAGGTAAAATCCGCCCAATAATATCTTCCGGCAATTGTTGAGGCAACAACCACCTCCCATCATCTCCAGCAATTTGCAGGTATAATTCGCTTTTTCCCTGTTCAACTCCAGCTTCCGTTTTGTAAGCACGGCAAACCCGCTTTGCCTGATAGCGTCGATTGTGATGCTCAAACCCAATTTCTACCCAACATTCCACAGATTCTTTGAGTTTAGCTTCGTGAATTGCTCGTTTATTAACTAATTGATCTTCCGATGAAAATGCCGCACTAAATTTTTCATACAGTACCCACGTAAACCCATTCAAAAGAGCAGTTTTACCAGATCCATTATTACCGTGAATAACCGTAGTATTCTGTTCTCCATAAGCCAGTAAAATTTCTGGTGTTTTGCCATAAAACTGACGAAAATTGTTAAACCGGATGGACAACAGCCTCATTGTATCTCTTCCTTAATAATTCTTAAAATATCGTCATTGATATTCCGGGGATGTTTCATGTATAGTTTATCTTTTTCTGCTTGTAAGACCCGCTCAACGATCCGGCGTACCTCTGGAGGTGCGCTGACAATTGGTTGTTGCACGTCGGCTAACTCAACATGCCGATTATAGGTGGATTGCTTTTCGGATAATATTGTGGATATTGCTTGGGTGGCAATGTCTGGGTATTTAAAGGTCATTGTCAGTTAAAAGTAATCCAGTCAGAAGTTAAAATTTAAACATCAAGCGGCTGACAGTAATGTGAAGGAATGATGAAGCTTGT
>DOIX01000423.1:0-11835 GCA_003511885.1 Cyanobacteria bacterium UBA11153 | reverse complement strand
GAATGATGAAGCTTGTGTGAAGGCATAATGAAGATGGTGTGAAGGCATGATGAAGTAAGGCTTAATTACGAAGTATAACTCAGTTTGGCGGGATGAAGTGTCATGGATAAAGGCTGAAAATTAGATTGTAAATTTTCGGTAACTTTATGGTATAGTTATATTTTACACAACCAAAAGCTGTTACCAAGCTGTGGTGACAGCCAACTCATTCACTTATCGCCGATCGAGTGAAAAGTATGAGGATGTGTTAACTATTTGCTGACTGAAGTTAACTGTGCCAACATTTTTTAATATTTCTTAACTTCAAGCCATTAATTGGCGTGGAAGTTGTCTGGCAAATAGGCAAAAAGCAAGAAGTAAGAGATCTTTCTCTCCATCCGAACAGATGATTTGGTGTGCAGATTTCTCTACTTGAGTGCAACAGAGATTTCAATCCCACCCTTAAAAAAGGAGTATGGGGTTAGCTCAATCCTATCAGCCTCGGTTTCTGGAAAGTACTCACACTTCCAGAGTGTAGGAGGAAGAGAAAGCTAGCAATGGTTAGCAATTTATATATTTCAGGGTGTCAGAGGAATAAAAAGCGAGCAATTGTTAGAAATTGCGAGCTTTGATCGAGCAGACGAGATCGGAGGGAAAAGGTGAAATGAATAAATTTTCATCTCGTCTTTTTTTGATGTGCGTGAAGCAATCCCACCAGAAAATTGCGTCTGTTATCTATTTTGTAAACATCATCAAGGCGTGCAGAAAACCATGAATAAACCAATTGTTGCGGCAGGTTTTACCCTTTTTACCTTCATGTTGCCTGTGACGGCAGAGGCTATCACATTCGATCGCATGTATGTTTTTGGAGATAGCCTCTCGGATCCTGGTAACATTTATAATGCGACGAAAGCGGCAAATGCAATACCTCCGGAACTGCTTCCTCCAGGAACAGTGATACCGCCAATTCAGCCACTAGTACCCCCTTATGATTCGGGAGGACGTTTTTCTAATGGTTTGAATTGGGCGGATTATTTAGCACAAGATTTGGGAATCGATCTCAAAGCTTCCACCACATTATCTGTATTATCTCCTCAAAATCCCACACCTTCCCCGATTACTTTTCTCAATGGTCAACCTGTAGTTAGTCCCTTCTTTAATGGTGCAACTGCGACTAACAGCGTTAACTTCGCTTTCGGTGCAGCACAAACTGGACAATTTGGTGCAGGAGAGTTTGGTCAAGCTGTGCCAGGAGTCCTTACTCAAGTTGGTTTCTTTGCCAATGATTTAGCGGCAATTGGTCAAAAGGCAGATGAAGATGCTCTTTATGTAGTCTTCGCCGGTCCTAATGATTATCAAACAGTTCCTGATAGTAATCCTGTCGAATCAGTGGGGAATTTAGCCACAGCTATCCAGTCACTTTATGCCCTTGGCGCTCGGAATTTTTTAGTGCCTAATTTACCAGATTTAGGCAAGACACCTCGCGCTTTAAGTCCGAATCCTCCCGTTGCTTCTGACATTCTGACGGCTAAGACTGTTGCTCATAACACCCTCTTAGATAACGCGATCGATAGTTTAGAAGGAGCCATACCGGATATCAATATTATCGGTTTGGATGTCTTTAGTGAATTGAATAAGCTGCGGGCGAATCCGGGACAATTTGGTTTTACAAATGTGACGGACTCCTGCTTAAATGAAACTACATTCACTATTTGTAACGAACCCGATAATTATTTATTCTGGGATGGTATTCATCCGACAACCGAGGGGCATAAACAATTGGCACAAGCTGCTTGGCAAGCACTTTCTCCAGAGCCTAAGTCTGTTCCTGAACCCACATCTCCAATTGCTTTAGGATTGCTAGGATTAGGTGGGTTTTTGTACGGTAAATCTAAGAAGAAATCAGCCCAAAAAGCTGAGTTGAATCGGGATACTGTAGAAGTTTCCTAATAATTTCAGTTTCAATTCGCTAAATTCCATGTGAAAACTCATAACTTGCATCATTGTCGGTAACCCCGAAAATCCGCCAGGGACTTAAGTCCCTGTCTAATAGCTCAAGTCCATTAAAATGGACTAAAATTCTAATTGAGTCAGTTTTTCTCGTTCCCAGGTTGAACCTGGGAACGAGGGTTTGGAGGCTCTGCCTCCCTGCTATTGAGAATGGTGCAAGATCTCAGTTAAAATGGGATCCTCCCAATCCCCGATTACAAGCAAGAAGTCGGAGATTTTTGGTTAAAGACTTGACATCCATTACCAAAAAATACATAATGTAGTATACTTAATTTCAGGAATTGGGGATTGGTAGCTCAATTGGAAGAGGGCTGCGACGGCATCGCAGAAATTGGCAGTTCAAGTCTCCCTCATTCCCACCTGTTTGGGGACTATAGCTCAACGGAAGAGTACTTTCTTTTCAGGAAAGAGGTTGGAGGTTCAAAATATTATTATTAACAATGCCGCTCAAACCATCAAACGTCCCTTGGCATTTTATCAACATTTACTCAATCAAGAAAATGAACAAGCGCAAATCTTATCAAAAAAAGCAAAAGCCTTAATTTTTAGCAATCGTAATCTGGGGAAAGCCGAATTAACTCAAAACCAAAATATTTTACTAGAAAGTCAAGTAAACTACCAAGATTACCTTCCCGATACGATTAGTAAATACTTCCCAAATAATCGATTTGATAGAGATGGACAACAACTGGATTTACGCCCAACGAATAGCTGGTTGCTAAAGCTGGAAGATGTTAATACTATTGAGTTACTAGAAGTACAGCTAGTAAATGCGATCGCGCCTTTCATCATCAATAGTAAACTAAAGCCATTACTGATGGCTTCGCCCTTTCCCAGACGCTTTATTATCAATGTTTCTGCTATGGAAGGACAATTTAACCGCGACAGCAAAACACCCTATCATCCCCACACCAATATGGCAAAAGCAGCCTTAAATATGATGACACGCACCTCGGCGGCAGCTTATGCTGAGGATCATATTTTTATGAATAGTGTGGATACAGGTTGGATTACGAATGAAAATCCCGATCCTAAGAAAATGCGCATCCAAACAGAGCAAAATTTTTATACGCCCTTAGATGTAATTGATGGTATGGCAAGAATTTACGATCCGATTGTTCAAGGTATAGAAAATGATGATATCCCCATTTATGGTTATTTTATGAAAGATTATGCCCCTTATCCCTGGTAAAGGGAAAAGGAAGAATAAGGTATTTAATCCAAGTTGCTAATTATGAGTTTAGATATTGTCGATCCCCCTAAATCCCCCTTATTAAGGGGGGCTTTGAATCCATTTCCCCGCTTAATAAAGCAGGGCTGTTTCAATAATGAAATTTGATAAAGCTCAAAACCAGACTGGGATAAATTTTTAGATCCTAAATTCTAGTGAAATTTGGAAGTAACATGAAACTAAACCAATTAATCGCCGTATTGCAATCCGTTAAAGCCAATGCCAGCAAAGGCAAAACAGAAATATCCCAACTATCTCAAAAAACCGCATTATTTCAAGGATTAAGCCGAAGCTATCAACCCAGAGAAGAGGATGGTTACATCTATCCCCCTGAATCCCAGAAATTAACCCTCAAAGCTGAGGATTTAATTGAAAAATTCGTCCAAGCTTGCTCGGAATTTTTAGACTTGGCTGCCACTCAGGATTATGCCAATACCGAAGCAAAAGCCTCAGTAATCATCGATGGACAAACTCTCATTCCTGACGTACCAGTTTCCTATCTCTTATTTCTGGAAAAACAACTTCAGGATATCAAAACATTTATTGCCGCATTACCCGTACTTCCCATCGACAAAGATTGGCAACACGATCCCAATCGCGGTTGTTACGTTACCCTACCCAAAGAAACAGTAAAAACCAAGAAAATTACTGATTTCGTTGTCGCTTATGAAGCAACCGAACATCATCCAGCCCAAATCAAAGAAGTTTCCAAAGATGTTGTGGAAGGCACTTGGAGTTTGATCGAGTTTTCCGGGGCACTGCCTCAAGACAGAGTGAATCTTATGCTACGGAGAGTGGATATCCTGCAAAAAGCAGTAATTCAAGCTAGAGAGGAAGCAAACAGCAGAGAAGTGCAGCAGCGACAAGTTGCTAGTGCCATTTTTGGTTATTTATTTGCGCCGTAGATGATAACTCTCAAGAATTACGTAAAGCATCTATCTATAGGGTGCATTATGCGCAAGCTAACGCACCATTCCCACTATCAATCAATAGAATCTGTATCTATAGGATGGGCAGTCCCCAATCTAACTCTAATGATTATTTTAATAGGGACTGCCCATCCTGAGTGAAAATAAATGAAATTTAACACGATTATTGAAAATAAAACAAGTTATCAGTTATAATAAAAATGGAGTACAAGTTCAATTTAAAACCCGTAGGGTACTTACAGGTTCAAATCCTGTCCCCCAGACTATCTGGGGGTAGGCAAATTGGTAAAGCCACCCTGCCTGTCAATCTCAAAAATCAACTTCAAGCTATTGCTCCAAGCTAACCCTTGAAAACTCGCCATCTGTATCGATATTCGCGGAACAAGTGTCGTGAGACGCAGGTTCAAATCCTGCCCTCTCCTCCAAATATGGGGAGGTAGTTTAGTGGAAAAACATCACAACCTTAGATTGATTCTACGGAAACTGGAAATTAACTCTTGCAGAATTGGCGTTATCAAACTCCCCCGGCAATTAGGATAGAAATGCCGGGGTTTTAACTTGGAAGTATAGCGAGAGATGAGAGTACAAGATGAACAACACAACCGTGAATTATGCGATTCCCATCCCAACCTCCATTCATCACGACGAAATTGTTGCAATCGCTAATAATGGAAGCGCTAAAAGATTTGCTAGGGAAGTCTAATTTGGGTGTGGGGATGGTAGCAGCTATGACTTGTGGAGAGAAGCTATTGAGTACAAGGTTACAACATTGTTCTGTTGCAGTCCAGGAACAATTGTGGAAAATTTTAGCAGAAAAGTTAGCAACCAGAGAAGTTTCGCCATCAAATCTGATTCAGTTGCGTTTATTATTGTGTCAGTTGCTGACGCAAGAAGATTGGGAAGCGATGGCAACTGCAGCAGCGAATAATGTTCGCCAAGAGGTGATGGCTAGTGCTGTCAATCTCTAGATACCGCCAGAGGTGTCAAGATACCTCCGCCACATCTCCTCATAAGCCTTCTCCATCTCCCGCGTAAACTGCTTCCCATTCCACAGCGGCGAAGTATGTCGAGATTGCCGCAATTTCCAAACTACCTCCTGCCGCAAAGCTTCATCCTTTCCTAACCGAATTCCCCACTCTACATACTCGTCATCACTCCAAGAAATTCCTTCAGTTATTCCGGCATTCATCATCATCGTGTAGCTATTTCTAGCTGCAAATTGTTGTCCTACTTTTGTGACTAAGGGAATACACATCCAGAGAGTTTCCAGAGTTGTAGTTGCTCCGTTGTAGGGGTAAGTATCGAGTATAATATCGGCTATGCCGAGGTTGGCGCGATGAATTTCTTCTGATGCTACCATAGATAAAAATCGCAGGCGATTCTGACTTAATCCTGCTTCTTCTGCAATCTGCTTAAATAAATACTTAATAGATTCTTCATCCGCTAACCCTTTGATTAATAAATAGCTATTCGGTACTTCTTTAATAATTTTCATTTGGAGTCGCACCGTATCGGGATGGCGCTTATATCCGGTTTGAGCGCTGAGATATACTACAGCATCATTTTCAATATCTAGTAAATCTCGGCGCAAAGTAGGCACACCAACTTCAAAGCCATCTACAGCAACGTAAGTCTTTGGCAAACGCCAAATTTCCGCTTTATAATAATCTTGGGCCGATTCAGGTAAAATATATGGATCTGCGATAAAATAATCAATAGCTGGCAAGCCTGAAGCATCAGATCCCAACCATGTTACTTGAATAGGAGCTGATTTAAGTGCCATCACTCCAGAAGCTCCGCTAAAGGTTAAACTATCCAGATCAATTAAGATATCAATTTCATCTTGATAAATATGCTCCGCTATTTCTCTGACTGTTTTAGCTTTCGATACGTCATGGAAGTGAGAAGCAGAGTTGGCAATAGCTCCTTGTACGTTATCATTGGCATAGTTTGTGGAATAAGCATAAACTCTAACTTTATCTTGATCGTGATATTTGAACAGCCATCGTGCTATCCAGCCTACAGAATGTCTGCGAAAACAACTCGATAGATAACCAATTTTTAAAGGGCGAGCCGTAACATTTTGGCATTTTGATAGAATGGAATGATGGTAAAGTGGATCTGTATCTGCGTAATAACGATGAATCCCCGCTTGACAAAATGCAGAAACTTTATTTCGTAATTGATGACTTTTTTGAGGATTGTCACCAAAATAGTTAGAAAAAACAACTGTACCAATGAGATTGACAAAATGATCTTTATTGACAATATTATTTCCTTCGATCAAGATATGGATCTCTCGCTCCATATCTTGATAATTACGATCTGCTTCTTCCCAATATCCCCCTGCTTGTACTAAACCTCTAACTATCAAGTATTGCGCTGCAATTTTATCTTCTGATAATTGGGACAATTTAAGCATTTGTTGGGCGAATTCTAGACTTTCCAGATATCTGCCTGTATCTTGGTATAGATTAGCCAAGCTGGCTAAAATACTTATATTTTGTGGTTCAATACGGTAACATATTTTTAAAAAATTTATGGCGGCTTTAGGTGGTATTTTATCCATCAACGATTTGGTTTGATCGAATAAAATCTGACTGAAAGCCTGAGAGTAATTAAGGGAAATATTCTGCAACTCAGCACAAGCCTCAGTAAAATCCAAGGCATGAGAATGAAGCGGATAAGATTCTAAGATATCCTCTAATACTTGTAATAAAATATTAATATCAACATCTGGCGATATGTCTAACTGAAGAAGTTGTACTACTTCAGACAAGATGGTCTCATCTTCTGTGAATAAATCTGCTTTAATGGCAAGATCAATAACTTTTAGCAGGTTATCCAAATTATCAGGAGCAATTTCCCGAATATGTTGCCGAATTACCCAAGCAACTTTATAGTCTGCTAATTCTGCACGTCCGATCGCTTCTTCTTGTAGAATGTCTATCAGTTCTCTAGTCCATATCTCAACTCGATCGCTATCTCCCTCTGCCATTGCCAGTAGCCAAGTGGTTTGCGCTTCCGCTTCCTGTCCCTGCAAGAGTAGGATTAAGCCTAAATACCAATAGTAGGACTTAATTTCTGGATGAGCTTCAATAGCTTTCTCGTAAAGAATGGCGGCTTGGCTATAGTCTCCTTTCCATAAATACTGGGAAGCTTGGTGTTGCCAGTTTGCCATAGGACAAAAAACTTTATAGAAAAATACGGGCTTAGGGTTTGAAACAAAATGCCCTAGCCCGGAAATAGACTGGTTAATTTTTAGCAGAGTAATTCCCTGTAATTCAGATTACTTACCCTCAATTGGTTTGTATCCAGTGGAACACTCCGGCGGACCGCTATCCGAAGCCTTCATTTTGCTCAGAGTCTCTGTTGATCCTCCAAGTTTTCCACCAGCGACAGGCGCTTTGTCACCTTCACACAATATTGCCAGTGTGGTGGATTCACCTGTACCTGCTACTAGCCCTATTTTTACACCACCAATATAAGCTCTAATTGCAGCCTTGGTGCCAGCATTTGGTTCAGCTCGAGCCAATACGCCATCATCTTGTGCACTGATACCATACTTATAGTTAACAGTTTGAGTAGCTGTCCCAAGACCCAACTCGCCATAATCGGCAACACCAGTAACAAACTTACTATTTTCTGCGTAGTAAGCTTGCTGCGCTCTGTTGGCTGAACCCACATAGGTTTTAGCTTCTACCTGCTTCGCTTTATTCGCTTGATTCAAGAAAGAGGGCAGCGCAATAGCGGATAGAATACCGATAATGATAATAACAACAAGTAGTTCAATAAGGGTAAAACCCTCATCCTGTTTTTTCTGACTGAGGTGTTGCAAGAATTTCGCTTGCAAATCAAGTTTCATAAAAAGTTTCTCCTTCAGGTGGGGGTTGGTTGATTTATGACTTCTGGATATAACTTACCCAGTTACGAGCCGTATCATATCACCCTTGCTCGAAAATCTTGCTAACAGTCTGACACAGGAGTGGAAGCAATAGAGCTAAACGCTTATCTAGAAAGAGTTACAGGTAGATTGGTTTCAAGTATTTTGTCCTCTTAACGGGTTACCTTCCACAAGCACGTACCCATCCTCCTCCAGTCGAGTCAGCGCCTGTATCAGCAGCTCAAACGTCTCCTCCTGCGGAGTTTCCTCCAGGGTGACGGGATTGACTGGACGTAATTTTTGCCCTCGCTGTACTAAATATCCCATTGATTGAGGAGACTCTACTAAAGGCAAGAGAAAAGCTACGATGGTACTGTCCAAGAAGAATTGTTCTCCAGTTGCTGGAAAATACTGACTAATTGCCAAGGGATAAAGTTGCGTTGTACTTTTCATCATCTGTTCTTTTACTGCTGGTGTTTTAAGCTGAGGCGGCAAATCAATAGTTGCTTTCTGCCAATCCATTTTTGTCCATTCAGCAATAGGAACAAAAAGTTTAGCTTGTTCCGGATGTCCGCACCAAAAGTCTAGCAATCGATGGATAGGATGCAAAAGCTCGAATAAAGTCAGTCGCTCTTCTAGAGAAATCTCTGGCAAGGTCATGCTCAAAAATACTGGCAAATTGTCTGGTTCTTGAAAAAGGCTTAATAAGTCCCATTCTCGCCAATTCACCATGCTAATAAATTCTAGCCCTGCTGTTCTCAATGCCGAGAATAAATCGGAAATTCGGTATCCTTTATCACCTTGGAATAGGTAGTTCATTAATACCTTTTCTCTCTTCTCTTCTCCTTCATAGCTGGCACTCCAAGTTTTCAGTTTCAGATCCGTATTATTCTTCAATGCCTTCATAATATCTAGGGCAATGTCAATTTCCATATCTTCAGGATTGTTATCCATTAATCTCATCATTCTAAAAACTTCTTGCGCTCTAAAGAAATTGAATCTTTGCAGGGCACTATGGAGATTACTGCGAATAATGCCCTCTGGCTTTAATACTGACTTCATAGCTTTGAGAGCAACTGCTGGTTCAGGAAATAGGTAAAGCAACTCGTCACAGTTAATATAGTCAAACTCTAACCCCAAACTTAGCAGATCGGAAATAGAGAGATGATAAAATTCCGCATTGTCAAATCCATGATGGATTAAACGCTGGCGAGCTATTTTCAGAGATTCTTCGGATAAATCGATGCCAACAATCTTTGCTCCAGGGTTAGCTTCTGCTAAAACTAATGACTTGTATCCTGTACCACATCCAGCATCTAAAATAATTTTGTCTTTGCCATTAATGATTTTTTTATTTCTCAAATAGTAAGGTGTCACCAGATTGTGAATAGAAAGTAACTTACTTTCGTTTTTAGGAGATCTGTCTAAGGGAATTCTGGGATAAGGATCGAAATCAAACTGCTGACGAATCTTTTCCAGTAATTCTGCCGTATTTTCATCCATAACTGCTATCACTCAATAAAGAATTACCAAACAATTACCTATAGTCAGCCCACACCTTGGGTTAAATTCTCCCGTATAGATGGGGAACGGAAACCATAGACCTGTGAGAATGATACACTATCCCAGACCGATCGCGCTCTCAGAGGATTCAGATCCCTGACTGTAAGGAGGGGATCTTAGCTCCTGTTGAAATATCTTTATCCCACAGAATCCGGCTCGATACCTAACTCCCTCAGTTTTGCCGCTAATTTTTGAGCTAATTCTCTCTGTTGTTGGGCAATTTGTCTTTCCAATTGAATCGCCTCTTCCGGAGTCGGAAATCTCTTCCCCTCCTCATCAAACCAAGCCAACCATTGTCGCTGAATTCCTTGATAAGTTCCCCGATAGTAACCTATCCCCAAACCTACTTCTGGTAACCACACAGGATTACCCGGGAGCAACTGATATGCTCCCCCTACTAACTTATACAATTCCAGAGCTGATTTCCGTTTGCGCAAAGGATTATATATCCCATAATATAAAACCCCCATATTTTGATACAATTGTTTCTTAAAACTATATTCTCCCCGCCGTTTATGAGATACTACCTCTAAGACAAAAACTGGCACTTTTTTCTCTTCCCACAAGACATAAGACAAGCGCAAATCTTCATCAATAACCCTCTGAACTCCCAAACTTAAAAAGGCATCCGGTACAATGGCATCAGCATCAGGAGCGTAGTAAATCCCCATATCGATACCAAAATACCAATCCCAACGCTCTGCCCATAATAAAGCGAGACTTGCTTTGAGTAAAGTGGGAACTAAATCTTGTAATTCATTATCCACAGGGGTATCATCAGAATCTGGTAAATCTTCAGCCGATGGTAAGCAGTCTAATGGGTTGTAGTGAAACATGAGCAGCTTTCCCAATTATTGGCAACTTTATTTTATCCCAGAATCGGGCGGCTGTGAGCTGCTGCGCATTTAAACTGGATATTTTCAAGTTAGGGAAAAAGTTGTCAAACCTTCTCCCCAGCTCCCCTGCACCCCCTCATTCAAAACAGATAAATTAAATGCGTAACGGCTTAGTATAGCAAGGGACTAGGGGCTATTGGCTCGGTGCTAGATCAGAAAGCTGTCAAATCTAATGGTTTGAGGAATTGATAATGTCTTAATCGCCCTGGCGGTTACTACTTAAGGAGGATTGGAGACAATTTCTCCTTTTCCCGACAAGAGTCATGAAAATTCAGAGGCTAAACATCAGGAGACAAACAACTACTAATAGTTGCTACAACTGACTGAGATAGGGAATCTAAATCGTAACCTCCTTCCAATCCAAAGACAATTCTCTGGGTTAATTCCAAACAATAATTAGTGAAAATTCCGTAATCTGAAGGTTGGAGAGATATTCCCGCCAAAGGATCGTTAGCAGTGGCATCATAACCAGCACTGATAATTAATAAATCAGGTTGAAAATTCCGGAAAAATGGGATAATTTTATCGGCAAACATGGGCTGATATTCTGCCAATGTGCTGCCTAATGACATGGGAAGATTTAAAACATTATTATGATCGCCAGTTTCGCTGGCGTAACCCGTACCAGGATAACAGGGAGATTGATGGAGGGAACAATAGGCAATTCTGGCATCATGTTCGACAATATGTTGAGTGCCATTCCCGTGATGGACATCCCAATCTAAAATGGCAACTTTTTGAACAGTAGGTTGTTCCAAAGCGTAGTAAGCTGCGATCGCAGCATTGGAAAATAAACAAAATCCCATCCCTCTTTCCCTTTCGGCATGGTGTCCTGGCGGACGTGCCAGAATAAAGGCAGGTCGATCTTGAGCGAGGACGCAATCAACTCCATCTAACCAAGCACTGACAGCCAACAGAGCGATATCATAACTGCGATCGCAAATCCGCGTGTCACCATCGAGCATCCCACCCCCACGCTTGGCAATCCTTTCTACTAGCTCAATGTAGTATTGGTCGTGAATTTTTGCCACCATAGGGATTATCTCGCGCTGGGCTACAGGTGTGGGTAGTTGCCAAGCAATTTGGTCAGCCCAAGGAGCTATCTTTAAGGCATTGACAATGGCAGTTAACCTTTCTGGTCTTTCGGGATGGAATTTGCCGTTGTCGTGGTGGAGAAATTCGTCAGAGTAGATAACTGGCAGCATAAGTCTTCCTGAATGGTCACTAAGGTAGCATTTTCTGGAAATTTTATCCTCATCTGTATCATCCCGACCAAAAGTACCAAAATAATTACATGGCGCGAAGCTTTGCTCTTGCAATCAGGCTATCCGCTAAACACTGGAC
>DOIX01000422.1:2168-3389 GCA_003511885.1 Cyanobacteria bacterium UBA11153 | reverse complement strand
CAACCGAGAATGAAACAGCCCTGTACTCGATGGGGGGATCTAAGGGGAGCTATCTGCCTTACAATCTGGAAAAGCATTGGGAGGTATTTCTGTGGCAGAATCGGCGATATCTCGTAATTGGCTGCGGTATGCTACTAGTTGCGATCGCTCTGTGCTGGGATTGGGCGCGATCGCAATCATTCGATCTAGTATTTTAATTGCCTCGGACAATTTCTGGCTGCAGATGGCTTGGCGCAACTTAATATTGAGACTGTTGAGATCTTCCTTGGGTATTTTGGGTGGGGTAGGTGTTGTTGGGTTGGCTGTTGTCGGATTTCCTGTTGTTGGGTTTGCGGCTGTTGGGTTGCCTGTACTTCGATTCACTTGGAATGAATCTAAAAATCCCTGAATGCTTTGTGGTAAATCTTCTTCTCTTGGGGTAACTACCACTAATTGATAAAGACGTTGATTCACCAAATAAACCCTGGATCTAGCGGTGATATTTCCTGATAGTTCCATCTTAAACTCTCGACCGGGAAAATTATTCAAAGTAATATTTTCTTCATTCACTAATTCCCCTCTTGTCCGACGTTGAAAACCCTCGACAATTCCGTCGAAAAGTTCCTCAATATCCTTGTCATTTTCTATAGTTTTGCTGGGTAAATCAGTGTAAATTACCAAATAATTGGCTTCATTACGCCGCTGCACCATAAACCCTTTGAGATTGATTCTGCCATTAGGAGTATTGAGATTTTGCTCCACTGGTTTGGGCGTACCCGGCATTAACAGAGTGAAACCACCTTCTGCTGAGGAAAATGGCTTCCAGATTGATTGGGTAGCTTCCTTTGCTGACTGAGCTTCTACAGTTTCCATGGTTGGATAGCCAGTCATCAAAAGGGTTGTGATGAAAAAGGCGATCGGTAGTTTATTGTTCATAGGAGAAGTCAATAGCAACTTTTTCTTTATTCCCCAATATTAGCGGATTACCTGTGGGGACTAGGGGCTAGGGACTGGGAGCTGGGGAGCAGGAAGGAAAATAAAATGTTAGGACTTACGCAGTCACGCTACCAATCGTGGATGGTGCGTTAGCTCGAGCATAACGCACCCTACAGATAGACCTGAGTTCGGAGTTCGGAGTTCGGAGTTCGGTTTTTTCCTTGACTTTTTTCATGATAGTTACCACGCATTGGGCTCGTCATATCGATTTATTGCCTAAGATATTTGAGCAAAAAATGCTGTAAA
>DOIX01000422.1:0-1909 GCA_003511885.1 Cyanobacteria bacterium UBA11153 | reverse complement strand
GGCTCTTTCGTCGAACTCAGGTACAGATAGATGCTTTGCGCAAGTCCTGAATGTGTAGCAACTGTCCACTGTCCACTGTCCACTGCTATCCCTCATGGGGTTTTCCAGCGCTATCGGATACCGAAAACCCCACAACCTCTTCACTACAGGGATTTCAATGGCTAATTTTTGGTCAGATATGGAGCTATCCTGACAAAACGAGATCCCCGGATCGAACAATTGTCATGAAAAATTGACATATTAATCTCTAACTTCCTTGAAAATTCGTCAATTGAGCCAAAATCCACTCGTCAACACCCTTGACCTCAATCAGTATTTACCTGTTATATAGAGGAACAAGGCGATCCCAAATAAATACTGATGTTAAGTGTTTCTGAGATTGTCGGCGGCGGACTTAACTGTAAATCCCTGAAGGAATGATGACCAAAGAAAAAAAAATACATATAAATCTAAGTCTTGGATTCATCAGGAGTAACCTACTAGCCGTCCTCACAATTTGGAGAGCAGACAAATGGCAAAAGAACGCCCACCTTTAGAAGAGATGACATTACGTCAACTGCGCCGAGTTGCCAGTGAATGTGGTGTATCTCGTTACAGCAGAATGCGGAAAACGCAGTTGCTAGAAGAAATTCAAAAGATCCAAAGTACTAGAATCACGATAAATTCATCCCTAACAGTGGAGGCTCAATCAGAAGTGGAAGCATCAAAATTTGAATTAGGGCAAGAAGATAGAAGCGGTGGTAATCTTGCTTCTGTAGATCAAGGTTTAGCAGATTTACCAGGAGGCTATGGCGAGAGTCGGATTGTATTAATGCCTCGCGATCCTCAATGGGCTTATACTTATTGGGATATTCCCAATGAAGTGAAAGAAGAATTGCGCCGTCAGGGAGGACAACAACTGGCGCTGCGGATTTATGATGTCACCGATATCAACATTGAGTATCAAAGTCCCCACAGCATCCAAGAATATCCTGCTGATGAAATGGCAAGGGAATGGTATTTACCGATTCCAGTGAGCGATCGCGATTATGTGGTAGATATCGGTTATCGCTGTGCTGATGGGCGCTGGCTGGTACTAGGTCGTTCCTTACCTGTTCACATTCCCCCTGTCTATCCTAGCGACTGGATTGAAGATAGCTTCATCACCGTTAACTGGGAAGATGACTTACGCGGTAAAACTCTCTTTGAATTGGTTCCCCCCAGCAAAAAGATACCCGTCACAGAAGAAAACCCTTTCTACCAAGAAATGTTAGAAAGTGCGAACAAACAGCGCACCGATGGTTCCCTCTTTGGCTCCATGCAGCACGTCCCCGGCTCCATGGTTCCCCAACAAGCTATCAGCTCCTACGTCTTCCCCTCTGGCGTGGGAATGTGGGCTGCACCAAATATGTCTGGTGTCGGTATGTCTGGTGTTGGCATGATGGGTATGTCCGCTATGGGTATGTCCGGTGTGGGTATGTCCGGTGTGGGCATGTCTGGCGTGGGTATGTCTGTTGGTGCAATTCCCATCCGTCCTCGCCAATTCTGGTTAGTTGCTGATGCGGAGTTAATTGTTTACGGTGCAACTGAACCTGATGCTACTGTAACAATTGGTGGTCGCCCGATCAAGCTCAATCCAGATGGTACTTTCCGCTTCCAGATGTCTTTCCAAGATGGTTTGATTGATTATCCCATCATGGCAGTTGCCGCAGATGGCGAACAAACTCGTTCCATTCACATGAAGTTTAATCGCGAAACACCTTCTCGGAATACTAATACTAAGGCTGAAGCTGTTGTTGAATGGTTAGCTTAAGAAGTTATGTTTAGGTAGGGGTAAATAAATAATCCCTATCAGTAGAAGTCGGGTTTCTCTTAGAAATACCGACTTCTTTTTTTTGTTCCTAAATCGATATAGCAATCCTAAATCATT
>DOIX01000364.1 GCA_003511885.1 Cyanobacteria bacterium UBA11153 | reverse complement strand
ACCCCGGTTGGGAGCAAGGTGGAGGGGCTACGGTTGGTTTTTTACCAGCCCCGCTAAGTAGAGCCGCTTGAGGTGTCTGGTAACAGGCATCCCAGATAGATAACTACCCTTCGGGTTGGTAACAGCCTGGAGAACAGAATCCGGCTTATGTCCGACTCTCTCTTTTTTTATGTTAAGGGCAAGAGGTTAGAGGTCAGGGGTAAGAGGTTAGAGATTAGAGTTAATATCCAATCCGCGCTGCGCCTTAACTGTCAACTATCAACTGTCAACTGTCAACTGTCAACTGTCAACCATCTTCCGGATTCAGAGCAATCATTGCCCAAGTTGTGTAAGTACCAATTGGACTCCATATTATATATGGTAAAAGCAAAAAACCAGCCCAAGTCGAGATGGGAAAGACTAGAAATGCTAAAATAATGCTAATCAGGAAACCAGTAGCACCAATTACTGTACCAACTCGGAGACTTTTGAGTTTACACATCACAGGGGTATAAGAAATTGTCACTATTTCCAGCAAGAGATATAAACCCATTAACTGCCAAGTTTTTGCCAAACCTGGGGTAATTTCCCACACCACGTAACTAGACCAAGCGCCACATATAAAAATAGTAATCCAAATAAAAGGAATCGCTACTTCAAAGGTTAACCATCTGGGGCGACGCAGACGATTAAACCAGCGGATATCATTGGCTGTGAGTCTGTTTCCAGCAAAAATTACTAATAAGGTGACGAGGGCAATCGCCAACCAGGATGGAATCATATTTTTTATGGCTTGGTTGAGTAGTAACGCGATACATTGCTATAATTGTACTCCTGTGGATTAGCGATCTGCTTTGCAGCAGCGCCAGCTATCGCAAATTACTGCCATTTCCATGAAAAACCAACATACTCTATTTGTTTGCACTACCTGCGCCAGCACTTGGCAAGATGGAAAACGAGTCGGTGAAAGCGGCGGTGAGAAACTGTTAAAATCTCTGAGCCAACTGTACCAAAACTGGTTTCGCCGGGATGAATTTGTGATTCAACCAGTAGAATGTATGAGTGCTTGTACTCGTTACTGTGCTATTTCATTTGCGGCTCTTGGTAAATACACTTATCTATTTGGCGATTTACCTGTGGAAAATTTAGCCGAAACTGCAACTGCTGTATTAGACTGTGCTAGCTTGTATTATACTAAACCTGATGGTTTGTTAGCTTGGACAGAAAGACCAGAAGCACTAAAAAAAGGTATTTTAGCTCGAATTCCACCTCTGGCTAATGACTAAAAGAATACAGAGAATCTCAAAAATCTCCCATTCCCTACTCCCTACTCCCTATTTCCCATTCCTCATGCACAAAATCCCTGTTACTGTAATTACTGGATTTCTCGGCGCTGGCAAAACTACCCTAGTCCGTAATATACTCCAAAACAATCAAGGACGACGGATTGCTGTTTTAGTTAATGAATTTGGCGAAGTGGGAATTGATGGCGAATTATTACGTTCATGTCAAGTTTGTGATGATGGAGAAGAAATCTCTAACAATATTATTGAACTAACAAATGGTTGTCTCTGTTGTACCGTGCAAGAAGAATTTTTCCCCACTATGCAAGAATTGCTGAAGCGGAGGGAACAGATTGATTGTATGCTAATTGAAACCTCTGGATTAGCATTGCCAAAACCTTTAGTTCAAGCCTTCCGTTGGCCTGAAATTCGTAATGGTGCAACGGTGGATGGGGTAGTCACAGTAGTAGATTGTCAAGCTTTAGCTGCTGGTACGTTAGTTGGCGATATTAATGCTTTGGAAGCACAACGACAAGCCGATCTTAGTTTAGAACATGAAACCCCGATTGAGGAACTATTTGAAGATCAATTAGCTTGTGCTGACTTAGTGTTACTGACTAAAGTAGATTTAGTGGAAGAATCAATCCGGACTAAAGTGGAAGAATGGTTACGTCAAGAGTTACCGAAAGGCGTCAAGATTGTGCCATGTCGCGATGGAGAAATTAACCCAGATTTACTGCTAGGATTTAATGCGGCAGTGGAAGATAACTTGGAAAATCGCCCCAGCCATCACGATTCAGAAGAAGAACACGATCACGATGATGAAATTAACTCAGTTCAATTTATTTCAGAACAAGGATTTGAACCGAAAGTACTAACTAGTAAACTGCAAAAATTGGTTCAAGAACAAGAAATTTATCGAATCAAAGGCTTTGTTAATGTTCCCAACAAACCAATGCGGATGGTATTGCAAGGAGTGGGAAATCGCTTTGATTATTTCTATGATAGACTTTGGTACAAGACAGAATCTCGACAAACTCGCCTTGTATTGATTGGTCGTCAATTAGACCGAAATTCCATAGAAAAGGTACTAGCGTAAGTTGCTGGTTACAAATATTCTAGCCTAGCACCCCCTAACCCCCCTTAGTAAGGGGGGCTGTTTCATTCTCAAAATTTGATATAGCTAGAAAGCAGACTGGGCAGGATTTTCAGCTCCTAAATTAGACTAAAATAAAATTAGGGACTAATTATTACGAAAAACCCTGATTCTCCCCTGCTCCCCTGCCCCCCTGCCCCCCTGCCCTATCACCAACTCATATAAAAACTGCGTTGCTAAGGCACTATAGACCGCATAATAATCTTGATACATGCTGTG
>DOIX01000082.1:32906-34019 GCA_003511885.1 Cyanobacteria bacterium UBA11153 | reverse complement strand
TGGGGCTAGGGGGAATTTTGAGTAAAAACTCCCCCTTCTCCTCCTTATCCCCCGCGCCCCTAACCCCTAACCCCTAGCCCCTCGCTATATTTATGTTAAAACTCACATCTTATATACCCGCAATAGTTTGTTTTGTTGTTGCTGCTGCACCTGCTGCCTTAGCAGATAGTCCCTTGACAAGTACCCCATTTGCTAGTGCATATCAAGACGTTCGCGTGGTAAGATATGCAGGAAATAATGGACTCGATCGCAAAATATTTGAAGCTCTTAGCGATCCTGATGTTCCTAATGATGTACGTGCGGCAATTGTTAATCAAATTGGTTGGTCAAATGAGCCACAACAAAATGCCAAACTCTATCTAGATTATATTGCCAGAAGCCGCAAAACCGATCCATCAAGACTAAAACTTTCTACACTGACAGCCGAGGAATCAATGGCGCTAGGTTATTTATTAGCCATGGACAATCGTTTCTCGCCAATGTCACCTATCGGCGGACGAGGACAAGTTCAGCAAGCTAATGCTATATCCTTAATGAATGATGCTGTAAGAAAAGCACCTGATGATTTTTCAGTTGCCCTAATTCGCGGCCTGATTCAAGCTAATATAGACTTAACTGAAAACTCTGATAATTGGTGTCTAGTTTATCAAGATGTGAATCAGGTAGTTGAAGATTTCCCTGGTGATTATAATATGCGCACTGAAGCGATCGATATTATTATGGAGTACATGAATAGTTACCAGTCTTACTGTAATTCTCGTTAATTTTTACTCATAGTAATGGGACATAGGGAAGGGGAGGGCGAGTTTTGAGCTTTAATTCTTATAGCGCGATCGGAATTACTGTAATTCTCCTTAATCTTTTTCTCTCCCCTCTCCCCTCTCCCTCAAAAAAAAGTTACGTTACATAACTTAATAAATGAGCAAAGGCGGAAAGTCGCTTAACTTCGTGAAAATTATTGAAATTAATTATCAATAATTAACGAGATTGCGTTGTTTCAGCGATCGTGGTAGAATAATCCAAAGGAGGGCTAATGACATTTAGCAGGTTTTGTAGGGTATAGCGCTCCAATTTAATATTTTCTAATCTTTGTGTGGCACAATTTTCGAGTTT
>DOIX01000082.1:23521-32626 GCA_003511885.1 Cyanobacteria bacterium UBA11153 | reverse complement strand
GACTTATACAGCAAGCCCTAAATAATCCAGAATCCAATATTCAAAAATACCCAATCTTTCATAGTCAGCAAGTTTGTGTCCATAGTCATCCTGCCAATTAGTACTGACAACTTCTATAATGAGACGGATCGTTTCTCCTTTAGTAATTGTGGAACGTTTTTTCCACATAGGTTCGGTAGTTAGTCGATTCAAATCTAAAACAATAACATCTGGATTATAACCTGATTATTCAGAGTTAATGGGTTTAACAATACATTGTCTAGGGATAAAATAGGGAAGTTTTAATCTTCTAATTTCGACTCCTAAGTTTGTAGCAAGTTGTCCTCCTACTTGTTCGTGAGGGCCAATTGGTTGAATTTCGATTACTACTCCATTACGCAGTTCAAAACGACCATGACCATCTGGATACCAGTCGAGAAATTCCTCTAGGGATAAGGGTTTGGGTATAGATTGAACCATATTGATAGGGAAGCGCGTGCAGCAAGCAGATCGCTCTGAGTTATTCTGATAATATTTTAGATTAGACAGGACTTAATAGGCTAGATTACATATAATAATGAATCTCGAACAGTTAGAACTAACGATTGGCTGGCTATACCCTACCTTAATGAGTACCTACGGCGATCGCGGCAATGCCATATCATTACAAAAACGCGCCCAATGGCGGGGTATTCAGGTGAAAATTTTACCTCTTGACCAGCAAACCGCTCCTGAGATGATTCACCAAGCCGATATTTTCGTCGGTGGTGGGGCACAAGACAGACAGCAGGAAATTGTGATGCGAGATTTGCGGGGGGCAAAAGCAGATGCCCTGCGGTCAAAAATTGAGGGAGGTACGCCGGGAGTTTTTACTTGCGGTTCGCCTCAACTTCTGGGACACTATTACGAACCTGCCCTGGGTCAGCGAATTGAGGGATTAGGTTTATTAGATTTTGTCAGCAAGCATCCCGGTCCCGATGCCCGTCGCTGTATTGGTAATGTGGTATTTGAGTTAACTGCATCACCTTTAGCCCAGGAATTAGAAGCTTTGTTGGGGACAAAACCAATTGTGGTAGGTTTTGAGAATCACGGCGGGCGGACTTTTTTGGGTAAGGTGCAAGCCTTGGGTAAGGTAATCAAAGGGTATGGGAATAATGGGGAAGACGGGACTGAAGGAGCATTTTATCGTAATGCGATCGCAACTTATTCCCATGGCCCTCTCTTACCCAAGAATCCTTTTATCGCTGATTGGCTGATTCAGAAGGCGCTGCAACAGAAGTATCAGACTTCCGTATCTTTGGGCGCGATCGACGATAGTTTAGCAGATCGAGCGCGGTTAGCTATGTTTAAGCGGCTGGAGTTAAGCAAGTTGTCTCCAGCCTAGATTGATTCTTCGTTAAGTGAGATGTGGAGAAAGAAACTAGGTTTCTTGCAGAAACCCGGTTTCTAGGCTTCTGGGATATCCTTCATCCCCTGGAAACTTCAATAAACTGCGATCGCGGTCATTATTGTCCCCATTCGCCATAAGATGGAAATAGTCAGGAGTTGCAGAAGTTACAAAAGTTATCAATTCTTTACTCTTGTGACCCACTTCTCCCATCGACTGAACTCTTTAGTACAGCAAATAGGCCATGACTGGAAAAGTAATCGATAACAGTGCCAACGGTATTCTCATTCTCCTACTTCCCGTGGCTTTTGCCGCTATCTTCCTATTTGAAGCTTGGCCTTATCTGTTGGCGCTGTTAATCGTCACTATTATTATTAAGGTTTGGCAGGAATATCAATGGCAGCAATGGAGTCAGGAAGTTAATCCCTTCTTCAATCAACTGATTAAAGAGAATCAGGGTTGTCTGACGGCTTTAGACTTGGCAATGAAGGCTCAAATATCTGGTGCTGCAGCTGAGAGATATCTGGACAAAAAAGCTGAAGAATTTGGTGCGAAACGTCAAGTACGCGAAGATAAAAGTACAATTTATTATTTCCTGACAGCTAGTGCTTTAGGTAGTCTCTTTGAAAGCAGCGAACCACCCATGGATACAGAAGCGGTATCCCTAACTAATCAAGCACCAAAGTTGGTGGAGATTCTGACAGATTCAGATCGAAGTAGTGAGAGAGTTGAACCGGAAAAAATATCCTCAATTCAGGAGGTTGAGAGTCAAGAAAACTTCCTCGCACAAGTGAAACAAAAAATGTTTGTCGATGAGGATGAGGAAACTAAACTAGAAAGAGCATACGCGATTGAAAAGATTAAGAGAGAAGGAGATTTTCTCACACAAGTAAAGAAACACTTATTTAGCGATGATGATGATATTTTGGAAGAAAATGCACCAGAAGTAGCTAAGAATATTCCTCAATCTCTGATTCAAGGCGAGTTAGCTAAACGACTCGATGTTCATTCTAGTACTGTGGGTAAGCGAAAATCAGATTCAGATTTTAGCCAATGGAGTAAAAGTAAAGATCCAGATGGAATTGCTTGGAAATATTCCCCGAAAACTAAAGAGTTTTTACCGCTAAATGAGAATCCTTAACAGGGGAGTGAGGAGTAGGGAATGGAGAAGGGAACAGCGGATATAAGGATGGGGAATAATAAATTAAATTTTTCTTGCCAATGGCTTATTCCATTGAAGTGTAAGATTGTTTAAATATAAATACTCAATTGAATAGATACAATTTGTTGATGAAAGTAAGCTAAAAAGTAGGAAGTAGGAATGAAATATCAAATCAAAGTAGGCAAAAGAATTTTGCGTTTTATGCAACATAAGTTTTTTCCCAAGCCAACTTATGCAGCTTTGGCAGAGGATCTAGTTGTGGAAACACTGATTGGAAAAGTTACCAAGTTTATTGACATCGGAGCAAATAATGGGCTATCAGGTTCAAATACTTTTTTATTTGCCTTAAAAGGGGCAAAGGGATTATGCTTTGAACCTATTCCATCTATTTTTTTTTACTTGAAATATCTTTATTGGATTAATAAAGAAGTAAAATGTATTAATGAGGGTGTTTCCGATCGAGAACAGATTTTACAGATGAGAAGCCAAGGTGTATTATCGTCAATTATTAAAACGGAAGATCCCAACCACAAAGAACATTTAAAACAAGAAGGATTTATTGACGAAAATGCCCCAATACTAAATATTAGTTGTCGTCCGTTAAATTATTGGGTATCAATATACCCAGAGTTTTTAAGTACGGATCTAATCAGTATAGATGTTGAAGGTCACGAACTGAACGTTCTCCAGGGCATAGATTTGAGTCAGGTAACAGCTAAATGCCTGGTGATTGAAGTAGGATCGGAGATGGATAGCTGGATTCATCAAGACTACGAGCAAATCAATATAATCCTCCATGGAGCTGGCTATACTCCAGTTGTCAGGAACCAACTCAATATGTTTTGGATGAGAAACGATCTGATAAACAAAGAAAGAATAAATCGGGTACTTATAAATTTTCAAGATTATGCTCCAGTCATAGTATAATCAGAAATTTGTGCGATCGCAACTCAAACAAATTACTCCGGGAATTGAGGAGAATATGGATTTGAGATGTTCCGGGAAATTTAGCATGAGAATTAAGACTATTTTATGTCTAGAGAATAATCCAAACAGATGGGATTGGTATGAAAATACTTGCCAAATAAAACTGTAAGACTTATGATTTAGGGAAAATAATTCACAGGTAGTAGAATAAGGGGCTGAGACTCCTAGCGTACCAGGGTTACCACCATGAAGATTGAACATCTGATTTTAGCTGCGATCGCAATCCTTAGCACTAGCACCTGCCAACTAGCGGCAACGGCTAGACCCCTTAGTATAGCAGAACAGGAGGTAGAAGAACAGCTTCAAGCTGCGATCGCAGCTCAGAAGGATGAGGGCTATCAACTGGCATTCCCGCGCACTTTGGGTAAGCTGGAAAGGGGGGTACAAGCACCGAAGACGGTTTTTCTCAACCCTAATCGAGAGTATAGTTTTGTGGCTGTCTGCGATCGCAGTTGCAGCGATGTGGATATTATTGTCAAGGATATGAGCGGGAGAGTGGTAGCCTCTGATATAGCTAGTGATGCGATCGCAATTGTACCTTTTTTACCACCTGCGGAAGGGAGATATGAGGTGAATGTGAGAATTAAAAAGTGTGCTGCCAGAAATTGTGATTTCGGTTTGGGGGTTTTTGTCAAGTCTTAGGGGAATTAATCTGTATATATTCATGGTGCGTTAGATTGAGGATAGCGTACCTGATTTTTTTTTTACGCAAAGGTATGGAAAGAAGTGAAAGGTTATTGGTTTAAGGATAGTGTGATAGCAAGGGACTAGGGGCTAGGGGCTAGGGGCTAGGGAAGAAAGCTGAAAAATCAATGGTTTGAGGACTTGAGAATGTCGGGGCTGCCCGTAGGGTTGCTATAATTAATTGGGTGAATACAGGTAATAACTATTAAATTCAGGAAAATGGGCTTTGGCTAAGTCTAGTGCGACGATTAAATTTTGATCTAACAGGAAACTTTTGTAGAAAATACTGAAGAATTTACCTAAATTAGTCCAGGGAATTGCTGTTTTGGGCGCAATGACAGCCATCGCACCAGCTTCTAGGAAAGAATCAGCGAGTTGGGCGGAATAGCAAGCACCACTGACTATCAATTTGTCGCGCCATCCATTCATTAATTTAATGTCAATGTTACTTAATATGTCTTCGGGAATACGTTTGATAATTTGTTCTTTATTACACCATTTGAGAATTAAGCTATTATCGTTTCCATGTAAGGCAAGATGAACTATGCTAGCATCGGATTTCTGTAAAGATAATTCGATAAAGTTTTTATCAATTATTGTCGTATTTTCCCAAATATAATCGTTACTGTATAGTTCGTATTCTATATTGTGTTTGCTGAAAAAGTTTGTGAGAATTACGGCTTCTGTCTTTTTTTTTATTTCTGGAGTGCGACAAACTTCAAAAATGGCGACTTTCATAGATTTCCTTTGAAGGATAGATTTGAGTGTGGTTGATTGGATATTTATTTTTCCCCCTTACCTATTGTGGATGGTGCGTTACCTTGCACGATAACGCACCCTACTGGCGTGGTTATTGATAATTTGGATGGTGCGTTAACTTGCCGCATAACGTAGCCTACTTGTAATTTAGGTATCTTAAATTTTGACACCTTCTAATTCCTCTTCTGTGATATCGTACAACTCTCTTAACTTTTGTAACTTCTCATCGCTAGCTTGCCAAAAACCTCGTCCATGTGCCTCTAACATCCGCCCTACGACATTGCGAAATGCTTCGGGATTTGCTTCTCGTAATTTCTTTGCCATTTCTGAATCTAAGGCATAAGTATCAGCAGCTCCATCATATACCCAATTATCGGTAAAATCAGCAGTACCACCCCACCCAATTAAGGCTGTCATCCTTTGGGATATTTCATAAGCACCGCCTGAGCCTTGATTTGCCATGGCATCTGCCCATTTGGGGTTGAGTAATTTGGTGCGATATTCTAAACGCAGCAAGTCTTCTAATTTCCGAGGGGTGGTATCTTTGGAGAAGCTTTCGACAAAACTAGCGTTAACTTTTTTACCTCTTTGTTTTTCTGCGGCTTTTTTCAAGCCACCTGTATTGGCGTAGTATTCTTGAATGTCGGTAACTCCATATTCTACGGAATCAATTTCTTGGACGATGGTAGTGGTTGTTTTGAGTAACTGATTGAGGATTTCTGGGCGTGATTGCCCTTTATCTTGTCTGCCGTAACTGAAACTATTGCGACTTTGCCAGGTATTTGCTAATTCATCTCCAGAATCCCAATTACCATCAACTATTCTGTCGTTTACTAGGGAACCAAAATCTCCTGCTGGGTTGGAAAATAATCGGGCTGAGGCATTTTTTACGCCTTGGGATTGTAGGGCTAATACATGTTTGCGGATGAAGTTTTGGTTTTCTGGTTCATCGGCGGCGGCAGCACGTTTAAATAAGTCGTCAATTAATTCAATAATATTGACAAAGCTATCGCGGAAAATACCGGATAAATTGGCTAGTACATCGATGCGAGGATGTCCGATTTCTGCTAATGGTTTTAATTCATAACGGACAATCCTTCCTGTACCTTCTTTAATGGGTTCGGCACCTACTAATTCGAGGAGAATTCCTAGGGATTCGCCTTTGGTTTTAATGGCATCTAATCCCCACAACATTACGGCTATTGTTTCGGGATATTCGCCATTTTCTTGGAGGTGTTGGGCAATGATTTTTTGGGCAATTTCTTTGCCTCTTTCGTAAGCAGCGGGTGATGGCATTCTGTAGGGATCTAAAGCATGGATATTTCTGCCTGTTGGTAATACTCCTGCACCATCTCGTAATAAGTCGCCTCCGGGTGCGGGGGGGATATATTCTCCGTTTAATCCTCTGAGTAGGTTGGTTAATTCATCGGTGTTTTGAGCGAGTAATTTTGCGATAGCTTGGGCAGGAGATTGGGCAACGGATGAGTTATCTATTTGTGATGATATTGTGGATTTGGCAGTGGATGGGTTATCTGTTATATCTACATCCGTTTTATTCGCGCTCAAATCTGTTACATCCATTACCAATTCTTCTGGTAAGTTTTTGCCGAAATATGCTTCGAGATAGGATGCTAATTCTTCTGGGTTGGGTGCTTCTCCTAGGGTATGCAATCCGGATGAAAATAGGCGGGTTTCTACTACTTGGAGGTATTGGTATAGTTTGACTAAATAGTCGTTAAAGGCATGGGCACTAAATAGCCGGATGTTTTCTGGTGTGAAGGGAATTCCTAGTTTTTTTGCGTCTGCGAAGGGACAATCTGTATCTAATCCGGTATCTACTATTTTTTTACATATACCTTCTTTGAGGGCGTAGTTTTTTTCGGGATCTTCTCGATATTCTGAGATTAAATCTCGCAGTGCGATTAATTCTTTGTACAATCCTGCCCGACTATAGGGTGGTACGTTGTGGGAAATTAATACTCCATAACCTCGACGTTTGGCTAGGATTGATTCTGAGGGATTGTTGGCGGCATATATATATAGATTGGGGAGATTCCCGAGGAGAATATCTGACCAAGAGTATCCGGTATTTCCTAAAGGTGAACCTGGTAACCATTCTACTGTACCGTGCATTCCGAAGTGAACTATGCTATGGGGTTGAAATTCATTTTGTAACCATTTATAAAATGCTGCATATTGGGGATGAGGTGTCATATCTCTCTCAAACATTAGCCGCATAGGATCTCCTGAAATACCAAGAGGTGGCTGTACTCCTATCCAAATATTTCCTAACTGAATTCCGCCAATTTGGAAGTCATCTCCATAAGTTTTTATTCCCGTACCTGTGAGGGATTGCCATTGTTTTTCAATCCTGGTAGTCAGGAGGTATCCTAACCATTTATCGAGGGTTTTAACATTAACGGTTGTTGGTTTTTGGTTGTTGGTTGTTTCTTCTTGAATATGGAGGATTGGGGGTTGGTTGATGATTTCATCGGCTTGTTTAACTTGGCGGATGATTTCTTCTCCATCTTCTGGTAAGTCGCCAATGTGGTATCCTTGGTCTTTGAGGGCTTTGAGGAATTTAAGTAGCGATCGCGGTACGTTTAATAAGGCTGCTGTCCCTGTCGCGCCGTAGCCGGGAGGGAAGCCGTATAAGATAATGGCTATTTTTCTTTCTGATGGTGGTGTTTTTCTGAGGTTAATCCAGTTATTAATTCGCCCCGTTAGTCTGTTGACTCTTTCGGGAATTAGATAGATATCTTCGCCAACTAATCCACCGAGAGGTACTGTATCGATTGCGCCGTCTAATTCGGGTAAAGCATATAAGACAACGCTTTGCAATCCGCCAATTCCTTGTCTTGTCCAAGAGTGAATATCTTGAATTAGTAGGGGTGCAGCAACAATATAGGGTACGTTTTTGGCTGTGAGAATTTTTTTGGCAACATCTACTTGTCTTCCTGCTTCCATGGAGCCAGCGGGACCTCCTACTAAGGGGAAGCCAATGGTGGAAACAATTGCATCTACTTCTACTGCTTCTTTGGATAGAGATAGGGTTTCAATGTTACCGAGTTTTCTCTGTTGGGTTTCGTAAGTTGTTGTCATCCAATCTCGCACGGCAACATGTCCTTCTACTCCGTTAATAAATATAGGTAAGGGTATTAATCCGGCTTGTTCAAAGTAATGGATAAGTTGGGGAATGTAAGGTTGTTTGGTAATTACGTGTTTGCGGTAAAGTAAAATACCAACTACTGGTTTTGGAGGGGAGATGGGGGGAAATTTTGCAGCGGATGGAGTGGTGGATGTGGGGGCATATTTGGTAGGGGATGCGATAACGGATGGATTTGTGGTTTTTGGATCGTTTGGTCTTTTTACGGATGGTTTATCTGTGGATGATTGTTTGTTCTGATACCAGGTTAAATATTGTTGTGGTGATTCAAAGTAACCATCATAATTGGGATGTAGTAATCCCATGTTGGGGGTTTCTACTGGTGGGGGGATTTCTCCAACTTTTAAGTCTAAATATTTTTCAGCTAGCGTCCAAAACATGGAGGCGACATTATCTGTACCGCCAGCATTCCAGTATCCATAAATAATTAACCAGTTGCGCAAGTCTTGGACTTTTTGGACGGGAATGTATTTGAGGAGTTTTGGTCCCGTTTTCAAGAAGCTAATGTAGCCTGCTAGTTTATCTTCTTCTCGCCCATTACTGAATTTATCGAGAATAAATTTAATCGGTTTGGGCATCCCTTTCGGCTTATCCCCAATTTTAAAGGCACCGATTTGAGTTAAACTCATTAATTCTAAGGCTGACTCAAATACTAAACGGATGGGGATGTGTTGCACCCTCTCTCGCAACCACATTACTTGGTCATAATCGAAGAGTAAGCTGCCAAAGAAAACTTGGGCATCCTGAAGGGCAGTTTCTACTTTATCTGGTTCTGTAGTCAGGGCGCGATCGCTAAATACCTGAATATCTAACTCTAAACACCGAGAAGTCGCCAACTGAGCCGCTTTCCGGTACAAGTCTGCGTTGAAGGATTCAAATCCGGCAATCAGTACAATCCTTTTCATAACTCAATAGCTTAAACTTTCTTTACATACTCCGATCTTAACGCGGAAATCTGGGCAGTGGACAGTTGACAGTGGA